>NZ_AZQX01000205.1:0-12311 GCF_000568385.1 Halomonas sp. BC04 | reverse complement strand
CATGCCGCCATAAACCCGACGACACCAATTGCAAGGGAGACGTCTCGTGGCCAACCCACACAAAGACGAAAACGACAAGGAGCCGAACAGCGGCTCCGAAGGCATTCCGGCCCCGGAGGGACCGGCGAACCTCATCGATACCGATTACGTCATCGGACAGGACAACATTACCGCCTCGCCGATGGGCGTTAACCTGGACCTGCACGGCAAGGTCTTCGTGTTCTCGTCGATCGTGGTGCTGTTCTTCGTGATCATCACCCTGGCACTGCAGGATCAGGTCGCGCCACTCTTCTCTGCCACCTTTAGCTTCCTGACCGGGAACATGGCCTGGTTCTTCCTGCTGGCCGCCAATATCTTCGTTCTTCTCGCGATCATCTTGATCTTCACACCCCTGGCGAAGGTGCGTATCGGCGGTCAGGACGCCAAACCGGACTTCAGCTACATCGGCTGGTTCTCGATGCTGTTCGCCGCCGGCATGGGCATTGGCCTGATGTACTTTGGCGTCTCCGAGCCCATGGACCACTACCAGGCCGCCTTGGGGGGAATCGCTACCGAGAACGGCGTGCGGACGGACTGGGCCCCGCTTGGCGGCGCCGAGGGCAACGAACAAGCGGCGGTTGCGCTAGGCATGGCCGCGACGATTTTCCACTGGGGGCTACACCCCTGGGGTATCTACGCCATCGTGGCGCTGGCGTTGGCGATCTTCTCGTTCAACAAGGGGCTGCCACTGACCATGCGCTCGATCTTCTACCCGATCCTGGGGGAGCGCGTATGGGGCTGGCCGGGCCATGTGATCGATATCCTGGCAGTATTCGCCACCCTTTTCGGCCTCGCGACCTCCCTCGGTTTCGGCGCCCAACAGGCCACCAACGGCCTCAACGATCTGTTCGGTATTCCCGACAACAACGTCACCATGGTGCTGCTGGTCGTGAGCATCACCATCGTGGCCATGGGCTCGATCTTCCTGGGGGTCGACAAGGGTGTGCGGCGCCTCTCTCAGATCAACATGGGTCTGGCGTTCCTGCTGCTCGCCTTCGTGATCATCGTCGGCCCGACGCTGATGATTGCCACCGGCTTCTTTCAGAACCTGATGGGCTACATCGTCAACCTGCCGGCGCTTTCCAACCCATTCGGCCGCGAAGATGCCAACTTCAGCCAGGGCTGGACCGCCTTCTACTGGGCCTGGTGGATTTCCTGGTCACCGTTCGTCGGCATGTTCATCGCTCGGGTGTCCCGCGGGCGCACCGTGCGCGAATTCCTGATCGCGGTGCTGCTGGTACCGTCCACCGTATCCGTGCTGTGGATGACCTCCTTCGGCAGCGCCGGCATCGAACAGCTGCTCGCCGGTACCTTCGAGGGCGAGGCGGATGCACTCTTCGTGATGCTGGCCGGCTTGCCGCTGACCGAGATCACCTCCTTCATCGCCATCACCCTGGTGATCGTGTTCTTTATCACATCGTCGGACTCCGGCTCGCTGGTGATCGATTCCATCACCGCCGGGGGCAAGGTCGACGCACCCAAGCCCCAGCGCCTCTTCTGGGCGGTAATCGAGGGCGCCATCGCCATTGCCCTGCTGCTGGGTGGCGGTCTGGCGGCCCTTCAAGCCGCGGTGATTTCCACCGGCTTGCCCTTCACGCTGGTGCTTCTGGTCGCCTGCTATGCCATCGTCAAGGGCCTGATGAGCGAACCACGAAGCTGAGCTTGAACCAGGCCTGAAAAGTTAAAAGTGTGACAAAAGGCGGCCCTGGGGCCGCCTTTTTTCAGCATCCCTCAAGGCGCTAGACCCTGCTATGATGACTCGCTTCAAGCCGAGCACACGAGTGACGCGCGACTATGCAGGTTTCACGACATCAGGATAGTGCTGTTAGTCAAGGCCACCGGGATAAGGCCTTCGGCCACTGGTAACCCGTTCTCGCATCGGGCATATTTCAGTAAGCCCACATGACAATTACGATAAAGGAGCCGTTCTACGCCCATGATGGCACCCGAAGACGCCTTCCGTCTGCTCGCCGATGGCTTGGGCAAAGCCGGCACTCCACAGGCATTCGATCACCTGGTCGAACGCATCGCTTCGATTTTCGATGGGGACCATGTTCTGATTGGCAAGGTGATGCCCGATGGCAAGACCATTCTCACCGCTGCCTTGTGGTCCCGGGGAAATCTGCTGCCAGCCGCAGCCTACGAGCTGGTCGGCACACCTTGCGAGCATGTCTTGAACGACGAGCTCTGCCAGTTCCCCGACAGCCTTCGCGAACGTTTCCCCGATAATGGCTGATCAGGGAGCTCGGTGCAGAAAGCTACATGGGCATCCCCCTCCGAGCGCCGAGTGGACAGTTGCTCGGCCTGCTGGCGCTGATGTGCAATCGCCCGTTATCGTTGCCCGCCTTTGCACCGGAGGTGCTGCGCATCGCCGCCACCCAGGCGGGCGCCGAGATGGCACGTCGCATGGCGGAGGAAACCCGCCGCAGCAGTGACCAGCATATCGAGCAGCTCATCTACTGGGACAGCGTCACGGGATTGCCCAACCGACGCCACTTCATGGAGCGACTTCAAGAGGCGTGCGACCAGGCCCAGCTTCAAGGCAAGAGCCTGGGGCTGCTCTATCTGGACCTTCAGCGCTTCCGTCAGATCAACGATACCCAGGGCCATGAACGAGGTGACCTGCTGCTGGCCGATATCGCCGGCCGATTCGGAGCCCAGGCCGAACCCGGCGAGTTCGTTGCTCGCCTGGGGGGGGACGAGTTCATGGTACTGCTGACCAATACGCGCCCAGCCGCCATGGCGCATGCGATCGAGCGTTACCGCAATAGCCTATCGCCACCGATCCAGATCGCTGACCGCAGCTTCTCGATTTCTGCCAGCGTCGGCGCGGCACTCTTCCCGCGTGATGCCGATAATGCCCAGTCACTGTTCCAGCACGCCAGTATTGCGCTCAATCATGCCAAGCGAGACGACAGCCGGACACGCTTCTTCAATACCAACATGGCCGATGAGCTTCATCAGCGTGAATTTCTGCAGCTACGCTTCATCGAGGCACTGAACCAGGGTCGCCTCACGCTGCACTACCAGCCCCAGTTCTGCCTCAAGAGTGGCAAGCTGAAAGGCGCCGAAGCCCTCTGCCGCTGGCATGACGAGATTCTCGGCCATGTCAGCCCCGGAACCTTCATCCCCTTGGCCGAGGAGCAGGGCTGATCCGGCAGCTGGGTGACTGGGTGCTGGACGAGGCGTGCAATCAGCTGCATGCCTGGGATGCCCAGGACAAGCCGTTTGACGGTCGATTGTGTGTCAATGTCTCGGCCCAGCAGATGGACGACCCACGCTTGGCTGAGCATGTCCAACGCCTCGCAACCCGCGTGGCCCCCGGGCGTCTCGGCCTCGAGCTTACCGAGAGCGGCCTGATGCGCAACCCAGAGCAGACCGTGCGCATCACCCGCGCCCTGCATGATGCAGGCTTCGGCCTGGCAATCGACGATTTCGGAACCGGTTACTCATCGCTGACCTATCTCAAGCGCTTTGCCGCCGATACGCTGAAGATCGATATGTCCTTCGTACAAGACATGCTCAAGAGCAGTCACGATCACGCCATCGTTGCCACCATTATCGCCATGGCCGAGACCCTGGGGATGCATACCGTGGCCGAAGGCGTCGAAGAGGCCGAGCAGGCCGAGGCGCTGAAAGCACTGGGCTGCAGCGGTGTCCAAGGTTTCTATTACGGCAGGCCGGTGGACGGCAAGACCTTTGCCGATCTCTGGCTCTAGGCCCGCCTGAGCCGGAGATCGACCGCTTACGTGGCAGAAGCAGCAGGCGTCGTGTCGTTGGCCTCGTCGATGTGAGCCAGGCAGATCCGGTCGCGGCCTTCGCTCTTGGCGCGGTACATCGCCTGATCCGCCCGCTTGACCAGGGTCTTGCGGCTGTCCCCGGGCTGCCACAGCGCCACGCCAATGCTCGCGGTAATCGTCTGGGACAAACCCTCGAAGACAAGCGACGCGATCAGCCTGCGCAGCCGCTCGGCAAGTCCAAGCGCCGCCTCGCGACCCGTTTCGGTCGCCAGCACCACGAACTCCTCGCCTCCCCAGCGCCCCATGTGGTCGCAGCTGCGCAGCGACTGCGATACGCCCTGCGACAACACCCTCAAGACATGATCTCCCATTTCATGGCCGAACCGGTCGTTGATGCGCTTGAAGTGGTCGGCATCGAACAGCAGCAGGGCGAAGACGCGCCCGTAACGCTCGGCGGCACCCAGCTCGAAATCGATCGCCTGCTCGACCCGGTAACGATTCCAGACACCGGTGAGGTTGTCGAAGTGAGCCAACTGCTCCAGTCGGCGATTGGCCTCACCCAGGGCCTGCTGCTCCTGTCGCAGGCGGGCGTTGAGCCGGTCCACTTCGTGGACTGAGGCCGCCAGTGCCAGGTCTTCGCCGAGGGCTACCGCCGCGATACGTTCGATCCGCTCCCAGGCAATACTGCGCCCACTCACCTCTTCTCGCCAGGCGGAGTGACGGCCAGGCAGAGGCGGCTCTGAGACGGGTTCACGTCGCTGCTGCTGGCGAAGCCGGCTGGGCGCAACGGCCCAGTAGAGGGTCTCGATCTGTTCATGACGAAAGAACAGCAGCCAGTCACGACGCCCGGGGTTGAGCCGCAGCGGCACGGCCAACAGGCCACACACACCATCCAGTGCCAGCCTTTCGTGAACGTGTGCGATGCCATCTCTGAAGCGTACCAGGGACCGTCATGAATATGCTCGGCTTCCAGACTCGTCACCAGGTCAAGCAGGGGGCCATGAGCCGGCACCTCACCGAAGCCGAATAGCGCCCCGTCATGGAGCAGTGCGACCCCCTGGACACGAAACAGAAGCAACCACTCAGCCCCGTGTCGCCTTACCAGCGCTTCCGGACTGGAGAGGCGCTGGCGTTCCCGGGTCAGCAGGTCACGGCTGTCCTGTACCCGCTGCAGATAACGGGCCTCCTGCCTCGCACGAAGCAGGAACAGTCGCTGGGAGGCCATCTGCACCAGCACCTTGGCCGCCTCGCGAACTGCTGGCGCCAGCGGCACCGGGCCCAGGCCGTGCCCGACCAGCAGGCCCCATAACCCATGCTGCCCACGAATGCCAATGGAGAGCATGGCGCCGACCCCGAGATGCTCCTGATAGCCTACCTGCTCCGGTGATGCCGCACGCAGTACGCTGGCATTCAAGTCCTCACGCTGGTTTCTCCGCGCCGATTCGTGCGTCAGCACCGCCACCGGCGCCGCCTGTACGTCGGGCACGCTGCGTACCGGACTCTCCTCGAAGAGCCGCCGTGCCTGGGCCGGGAAATCGCTGGCGGGAAAATGCTGGCCACGCAAGGAGGGCACTCCGTCGCCACAGTGCTCGGCAATGATCTTGCCATGGCGGTCGGCATCGAAACGGCAGACCAGCACCCGCTCATGGCCGGTGAGATGGGCCACCCCTTCGACCAGGGTATTCAGCAACGTCTCGATGCTGTCGGTTTCACCAATACATCTCAGCCACTCGTTGACCTGCCCCATGAGGCGCCGCTGCCCCTGGGAGCGACGCGGCTCGATCTCCACCACGATACGATCATCACGTCGGTGGGCACTGACTTGAACACGAAGCGTCGAACCGGCGACCTTGCGAGTGACGGCCAGCGGCGCCGACATGCGCGACCGGCCCCGGATATCTCGCTTCAGGGTCCTTGCCAGCCGCCGACCCAGCAACTGGGCTAGCGACGCGTTCAATACCTCCGTCATGGGCAGGGATGTCAGCTCGGTCAGGTTGGCACTGGCCCTGAGCACGGTGTCGGCGTCCGCGTCGAGCACAAGCAGCCAGCCGCAGGGCTGGATATTGCCTGCAGCACCAAGGAGCCCCGGCTCTTCAGGCTCGCTCTGTGAGGAGATCATGACGGCGCTACCTCGCTTGCCAGCCCCAAATGGTAGCCGACCAACTTACGGACGATAGTGACCATTCTCGCCCCACCGACTCGATCCTGAACGCTGGAATACCGCACGTGTCCATGGCCAACTCACGCGCTGCCGCCGAGGCCGCTAGCTCCAAAGCTCACCAACCGCTACCTGGGGTCGGTAGTGAGTGGCGATCTGGGCCTGGAACAACTCGGCCGTGGCCAGGGCATCGAGCAGCGCATGGTGGCCCTGGTACGCGGGCAGGCCATAGCGTGCCCGGCTGTCGCCCAGGCGTATCGATACCGGTGGCCGGCGCATCCAGCGGCGAAAGCGTGCCCAGAGCGAGAGCCGGTGTCGCCGCGCTTCCAGTGACATGGTATCGATGACGGGAAAGCGAAGCCCCTCACCCAGCCGCGACTTGGCCGCCTCATCCAGGAACGGCCGCTCGATATGTCGGAAGTGCACTACCGCAAGGCGGCCGGCCATGGCTTCGAGCAGATCGGGCAGCACCGCCGCCAGGTCCGGGGCCTCGGCGATTTCCGAATGGGTGATGTGATGGAAGGTGATCGACTCGCTGGACAGCGTGCGGGTTGGTCGCACCAGCCAATAGCGACGTTCGGCCCAGTGAATTCGCTCTAGGGTGAAAGGCACCAGGCCAATGCTGACGATATCGTGGCGACGTGCATCGAGCCCGGTGGTCTCCATGTCCAGCGCCACCAGGGGCACCTCGCCGATGGGGATCTCCGGGGGCGGGCAGCCGGCAGCAAAGTAGCGGGCCAGCTCAGGGCGCGAGGCCTCGCCGGCTCGCGCGGCAAGATACCCCGGCCAGTCGGGAAGCGAGCGCTGTGGCATCAGACGATACGGGGGCATGACCTAGCGAGACCGGCCGGCGCGGGCCGGGATCGGGTATCGATACTTGAGGAACTTCTGTGCGTTGCTCAGGACCTGAAAGGCGTCCTTGAGGTTGTGCCGCTCGCTATCCTCGACGTTCTCCGGCTCGATGTTGTTGTCGGGCACCCGGTCCTGCTGGATATCGATGACCTGATGGCGTATCCGTGCCATGGCTATCAGCTCCAGTGCATAGCGCAACTTCTCGCCGGCCCCCGGTGCCAGCAACTGGGTGTTACCGATGGCATCGAGGCGCTCGAAACTGTTCTGGGCCTGAGTGCCGCAAGCCAGGGCATGCACCCGGATCAGGTCGACCATGGGAGCCGTACCGCGTCGCTTGAGGTTGATAGAGTTGTTCTGTTTGCCATCCTTTTCCATCACGAAGGTCCGGAAAAAACCCAGCGGCGGCGTACGGTTCAAGGCATTTCGCGCCATGGCCGCCAGAAACAGTGGGCTCCTTGGGGCCTTCTGAGCTATCAGGTCCTGAAGCTGTTCGACATAGGCCTCTTCACCGAAGCTGCTGTCCAGGTCGAAGAAGATCGAGCTGTGCAGCAGCCGTTCGGGAGTGGGGTTGTCGATCCAGTCGCTGAAGTAGCGTTTCCATACCGCCAGGGGCTGGCGCCACTTGGCGTTGGTGGCCATCACGTCGCCCTTGCAGTAGGTGTAACCACAGGCATCGAGACCATCGCTGACCCGCTGTGCCAAGGCCAGAAAATAGGCGTCGTGTCGTTTGGCATCGAAGGTGTCGGAGAGCACCAGGGCATGATCCTGGTCGGTGACGATGGACTGCTCGTTGCGAGCCATGGAACCATTGACCATGAAGCAGTAGGGAACCGGCGGCGGCCCCAACTCCTCTTCGGCCAGTTCCAGCAAACGCCGGGTGAAGCTGCGGCCTATGGTCGACAAGGCACTGCCTACCATCTGCGAATTGGCGCCCTCTTCCACCATGCGCACGAAGGCGGCACGCACATCGGGGGCCAGCTTGGCCAACCCCTCGGCGCTGGACTGGTTGAAGATATTACTGACCAGGTAGAGGCTGCTGTGGGTTTCGTAGCGGATGATGTCCGAGAGGTGCACGATACCCACCGGTCGGCGACGGTGCAGCACCGGCAAATGGTGAATGTTGTTGCGCAGCATGCACAGCATCGCCTCATGCACCGATTCGTCGGACTGGATGGTGATCAGCCGCTCGCCGAGCAGTTCGCCGACGGGGGTATCAGGCGGTAGGCCCTCGGCCACGACCCGCGTGCGAAAGTCACTGTCGGTCAGGATGCCCCGGACCATCCAGGGACGGTCTTCACTATCGGTGAAGGTGTAGCGCGGGTTGTCGTCCGGCGAATCCAGTACCAGTGCCGCCGAGGCCTGGGCGCCCCCTATCTGGCGGGCCGCTTCCTGTACCGTCGTGGTGGCCACGATCATGACCGGATAGCGCGTCAGTAGCTTGCGTACCCGGGTGATCATCATGTCATTGGCTTGCTTGTGCTGCTCTACCGCGGCCTCCATGCGTGGCCGGCCCAGTTCCACGAAGTCGGCGAAATGCTCGTCGGCCTCGCAGAGTCGATGAAACAGCGGCTCGGGAATGAAGTAGATCAGCGTATCTTCCAGCGCCCGCGCCGGGAAGCGAACCCGATGATTTCGCAGCAGGCTGAAATGGCCGAAAATGTCCCCCTCACCCAGGCGATTGTAGAGATCGCCGTTGCGACGATAGACCTCCACGGCGCCGCTGCGGATATAGCACAGCTCATGCAGTTCCTGCTCGAGCACAAGGATATCGCTACCCGCCTTGAAATAGCCCACCTCCACCTGTCCTGCCAATTCATCGAGCAGATCGTCGGAGAGGCTCTCGAAGGGAGGAAAGCGACTCATGTGCTGACGAATTTCCCGTAGCTCCACTTCCATGCGTCACCCCGCTAGCAGCGCAAGATAAAGTAGCGACCAGTGTGTAAGGCACTGCCCGGCTGTAAAGCGCCGTATACGACTCCCGAATAGCAGAAAGGCCACCCGGAGGTGGCCTTTCGTCTTCACGCTGCCAATGGCGGCATCACATCATGACTGCTCGGCCATCTGCTGCACACGCTGCATCAGCTCGGGGTCCTGCTGAATGGCATGACCGATAGCGTTGAAGGTATCCACGTCGAGACCGCTGTCCTCGACCACTTCCACCATCTTGTCATTGGCTTCCATGCGCACTTCCTGCTGAGTCTGCTCATCCTCGGCGGCGTGCAGGCGCTCGGTGTACTCCTGGGAAATCACGGCGATATCCTGAGACGCATCGGCGAACTGCTGCAGCTGGTCGTCAGAAAAATCCTGGGCGGGGGCGGCGGCTTGCGGCGGCTGCTGCGGATCGGCCGCCGGATCTTGCGCTGCGTCCTGAGCGTGTGCCTGAGCGGCCATGAGACCGGCGGTGAGCAGAGCGGCCGAGAACAGTGCAGTCATCCGTTGCATGAAATACCTCCAAACGTATTGCGTGGGTGTGTTGCGGTACGTGGGACTGTGACGCAAGGGAAAAGCATGGGTTCAAAACTTTCATGTAACGGAGTGTAGTGCTTCCATGCCAGAAATACTTACCCTGCTAGCTTCTACCCGGCCCCAGGACGCAGTATCGTCCCTACCACCGTCCCTACTTTATTTGCACAAGGATGCTGTCTGTCAATGAGCGCTCCCCTCCACTCCCGGCTCGATACCGTTCTGCTGGCAGGTATGCCAATACTGTTCGTGATCCTCTGGAGTACCGGTTTCATCGGCGCCAAGTTCGGCCTACCCCATGCCGAACCCTTCACCTTCCTGTTCGTGCGCTTCGTGCTGACCCTCATGCTGCTGGTGCCGCTGGTCAAACTGTTCAAGGGCGGCTGGCCACAAGGCCCCCGACTATGGGGGCATATCGGCGTTTCCGGGATGCTGGTGCACGGCGCCTACCTGGGCGGCGTCTTCTATGGGATCTACCTGGGCATGCCGGCAGGCCTGGCTGCGCTGTTGGTGGGCCTGCAGCCACTGCTGACGGCCACTCTGGCCAGCCCGCTGCTGGGCGAGAGAATTTCTGCGATTCAGTGGCTCGGTCTGCTGCTGGGGCTTGCCGGTATCGTGATGGTGCTGGGCAGCAAGCTAGACCCGGGGGCGGCGCTGTTTCAAGGCTTCGGCCTGGGCGCCCTGGCCAGCATCCTGGCCGCGCTGGCGGGGATTACCCTGGGCACCCTGTACCAGAAGCGCTTCTGTACCGGCATGCCCTTGCTTTCCGGCACCGTGGTGCAATACCTGGCGGCAGGCTGCCTGCTGGGCCTCGGCGCCCTGCTGTTCGAGGAGCGCAGCATCGACTGGACCCCCACCTTCGTCCTGACCATGGCCTGGCTGGTACTGGTGCTCTCGATCAGCGCAATCCTGCTGCTGATGGCGCTGATCCGTCGCGGCGAAGCCTCCCGGGTGGCAAGTCTCTTCTATCTGGTGCCACCGGTCACGGCACTGCAGGCCTGGTGGTTGTTCGATGAGCGACTGCCATTGATAGGGCTGGTGGGCATGGTCGTCACCATTTTCGGCGTCGTGCTGGCCGTTCGCTACAAGCCGGCAAGCCAGGCATGACGCCATCATCGACTCAGTCGACGGCCAGCCGCTGCAGGTAAGTCGGGCCGCCGAGGTTGCGCATCTGCTGGCGTATCCACTGACTGCGACGCTCCGTGTGTGGGCCCGGCCGAGCGGCATCCCAGGCTCGAGGATTGGGCAGTATCGCGGCCAGCCGGCTCGCCTGCACTTCGTTCACCTGGGTGGCCGACACACCGAAATAGTGCTGTGCGGCGGCCTCGAGACCGAATACACCATTGTCCCACTCGACGATATTGAGGTAGACCTCGAGGATTCGCTCCTTGGGCCACAGCGTTTCGATCAGCAGGGTAAACCAGGCCTCGAGCCCCTTGCGGGCCCAGCTTCGCCCGGTCCAGAGAAACAGGTTCTTGGCAGTCTGCTGGCTGATGGTACTGGCACCTCGCAGGCGTGCGCCGGAGCGGCTCGCTTCCCAGGCGCGCCGCATCTCGGCGACATCAAAACCCCGGTGATCGGGAAAGCGTTGATCCTCGGCAGCAATCACCGCCAGCTTGGCATGGTCGGAGAGCTCCTCCCATGAGCGCCACTGATGCTGGATGGGTAGCGATTCGCCGGAAAGCCAGGCCTCGACCTTGCGCTCCAGCATCACCATCGAGCCGTAGGCCGGCACGTAGCGCATCATCAGTACCAGCACCAGCGACAAGACGACGAAGGCGGCCCCGACCAGGGCCGCCCAGCGCAGGACACGAAAGAAAACGGCGCGGATCATGCCACGCCTGACAGCGTTTGTTGATCAGCGTTTGAAGAGATACTCGGCATGATAGCGCAGGTGGTCCTCGATGAAGCTGGCGATGAAGTAGTAGCTGTGATCATACCCCGGCTGGCGACGCAGCGTCAGTGGGTGATCGTGTGCATGGCAAACCGCCTCGAGTCGCTCGGGCTTGAGCTGCTCGTCAAGAAAATCATCCTCCTCCCCCTGATCGATGAACAGCGGTTGACTCGACGCGCCCTTGGCCACCAGCTCGCAGGCATCGTACTGGGTCCAGCTGCCGGGGTCATCACCCAGGTACTCGTGGAAGGCCTTGCGCCCCCAAGGGCACTGGCTGGGGTTGACGATCGGCGCAAACGCCGAGACCGAGCGATAGTGGCCAGGTCGACGCAGCGCCATGATCAAGGCGCCATGACCGCCCATGGAGTGTCCGCTGATGGCCTCACGCCCATTGAGCGGAAAGTGTTGCCGAACCACAGAGGGCAGCTCCTCGGTCACGTAGTCATACATCCGATAATGCGTCTTCCAAGGCTCACGGGAGGCATTGACGTAGAATCCGGCACCGGAGCCGAGATCGTAGCTATCGTGCTCACCCGGCAGATCGGTACCGCGGGGGCTGGTATCCGGACAGACAATGGCAATACCCAGCTCTGCCGCCACACGGTGAGCCCCAGCCTTCTGCATGAAGTTCTCATCGGTACAGGTCAGCCCCGACAGCCACCAGAACAGCGGCACCCGCTCGGTCTCGGCCTGGGGTGGCAGGAAAATGGCGAATACCATCTCGCAGTCAAGCGCCCGCGAGCGGTGCCGGTAGCGCTTGTGCCAGCCACCAAAGCTCTTGTTGGCCGATACCAGTTCGAGCTTCTCAGTCATAGTCATAACTCTCTCCAGGCGCAGGAAAAAAGCGGCGCGTATTGCTTTCATCGCGCGTCACGCGGCTTCGGGCGTGACTAATAAGCGACGGGTGTCATTCACGTGGCTCCGGGCGCGTGTCATTCACGTGGCTCCGGACGCGTCTCAATAGCGAAGCACGGTACGGATACTCTTGCCGGCGTGCAGCAGCTCGAAGGCCTCGTTGATCTGCTCGAAGGGCAAGTCGTGGGTGATGAACTCGTCGATCTTGATCTCGCCGTCCATGTAGCGCTGCACGTAGCCGGGAAGCTCGGAGCGCCCCTTCACCCCACCGAAGGCCGAGCCTTTCCAGACCCTTCCGGTGACCAGTTGG
>NZ_AZQX01000204.1:0-6700 GCF_000568385.1 Halomonas sp. BC04 | reverse complement strand
CACGAGAACCCGGACGTGCTCGTCGACGAGTTCGCCCGTGCCTGGTACAAGCTGCTGCATCGCGACATGGGCCCGCGCGCCCGCTACCTCGGCCCGCAGGTGCCCGACGAGGTACTCGTCTGGCAGGACCCGGTACCCGAGCACCAGGGGCCGCTGGTCAACGAGCAGCAGATCGCCACGCTCAAGCAACAGATCGCCGATTCCGGCCTCACCGCCAGGCAGCTGGTGGGTACCGCCTGGCTTCGGCCTGCACCTACCGGCAGACCGACCACCGCGGTGGCGCCAACGGCGCACGTATCCGTCTCGACCCGCAAATCGGCTGGGACGTCAACGTGCGCGCCGGCGTGGCGGAGGTGATCGACCGGCTCGAGCAGATCAAGGACGCCTCGGACGCCAACATTTCGCTGGCGGACATGATCGTGCTGGGCGGCAGTGTCGGGGTCGAGATGGCAGCCAAGGCGGCCGGCCACGACATCACTGTGCCGTTCACCCCGGGCCGCACCGACGCGACCCAGGAGATGACCGAGGTGGATACCTTCGCCTTCCTGGAGCCGAGGCACGATGCGTTCCGCAACTACATGCAGACGCAGACCACCTCCATCCCCGCCGAGCACCTGATGATCGACCGGGCGTTCATGCTCAATCTCAGCGTACCGCAGATGACCGCGCTGCTAGGCGGCATGCGGGCCATCGGCGCCAACGTCGGCGACAGCGATGAGGGGGTCCTCACCGATCGCCCCGGCCAGCTGACCAACGATTTCTTCGTCAATCTCGTCGACATGGGCACCGTCTGGGAGCCCCTCGACGAGAGCGAGGAACGCTTCGAGGGCCGCGACCGTGCCACGGGCAAGAAGAAGTGGACCGCCACCCGCGTCGACCTCGTCTACGGCTCCAACTCCCAGCTACGTGCCATCGCGGAGGAGTACGCCGCCGATGGAGGCGAAAAGAGAATGATGGACCACTTCATCAGCGGCTGGGTCAAGGTCATGGAGAACGACCGCTTCGACCTGCACCGCTGAGGGGCAGGCCCGCAAGGGGAGGGTGACTCTCCTTGGTGAAGTGTGGTGAAACGCTCCGAAGGCCGGAAGGTATCGAACCTTCCGGCCTTCGGGTTTGCCGTCGACGCAGGATGCGTTTCTACGTTTTCGTCGCTGCGACGGGCAGCGATTCGTGGCAGTGCTACCAGGGTATCGCCTCGCCATCCCAGGCAAAATGTCTCCCCGTTTCCACGGGCGTCAATGCCTCGAGTACCTCGAAAAGCTGACGCGCCGCAAACGCCGGGGAGAAGAGTTGTTGCGACGGGACTCGCGCCTGGAAGGGGCGTGACAGCTCGGTATCGGTGGTGCCAGGGTGCAGGGTGACACAGACGCTTTGCCGGTTGAGTCGCGTCATCTCGATAGCCAGGGTGTGCATCAGCTGGTTGAGCGCCGCCTTGCTCGCACGATAGCCGTACCAGCCCCCAGCCGGTTATCCCCGATACTACCCACCCGTGCAGACAGCGAGGCGACCTTCAGCGTGTCACGCTTGGCCAGCAGCGGCTCGAGCGCCTTGAGCAGCAGCAGATGATTGATGGCATTGACCTCGAAGCCCGCCATCAGATCGTCACGGTTCAACTGCTGCAGCGACTTTTCCGGCTGCATGCCTCTTTCGCTGTCATGCAGCAGCCCTGAGGTGTTGATCACCCAGTTCAAGGGTCCTTCGAGCTTCCCGGGCAGCGCCTCGAGATCCCCATCCGATGACAGATCGACCTGCAGCAGATGCAGGCGTGGCTCTTCCCTTGCCAGTGCCTCCAAGGCCTGGGAGGGCCTGCGGTACAAGGCGTAGATACGCTTCCAGCGCGCCTCACCCAGCAGCTGACGCAGCATGGCAAGCCCGATACCGCCACTGGCACCTGCAAGCAACAGCTGCATGGCGCATCTCCTCAAGGTAGGTGCGATTTATTGTACAAATATTATACCTTGGCCGATGAAAAGCCAATGTCGCGTGCAAGCAGCGCGACGGTGGCCGGAAGTCGCTTCAGCCGCGCCGGACGTTATACTGAATCACGCTTGCCAGAGATAAACAGATGCGACATGAAGGAAAGCTCACCGACTGGAACGATGACAAGGGCTTCGGTTTTATTTCGCCATCGGCAGGCGGCCCTCGCGTATTCGTCCACATCAGCGCCTTTCCCCGCGGCAGCCGTCGGCCAAGGGTGAACGAGCCGATCACCTATGTGGGTACCCGTGACAACCAGAACAGGCCGAAGGCGCAGAAGGTGCTCTACCTGAAAACGGCAGGCCTTGCATTACTGCGTTCCAGAGGACTTGTAATGGCATGCGGAGTGGCCGCTGCGTTCTTTGTATTCCTGGCGGCCTTGAGCGCTCTGGGCATCGTCCCGGTGAAGCTCGTGGGTGCCTACGCGCTGCTGAGCGTCATCACCTTCGCCATCTACGGTGTCGACAAAGCCGCGGCAGGGAAGGGGAGAAGACGCACACCAGAAGCCACGTTACTCTTCGCAGGCATGTTAGGCGGCTGGCCAGGGGCGCTGGTGGCGCAGCAGGGGTTCCGGCACAAGACCAGGAAGCAGCCGTTCCAGGCCCTCTTCTGGTTCGCAGTGATAGCGAATTGCGCAGTACTGGCATGGCTACTCCATGCGGGTGAGGCGGCGGGGCTTCGGGCATACATGCTGGGGAGCACCTGATGATCGACCGCTTCGACCTGCATTGCTGAGCGCCAGGCCCGCGAGGGAAGGGCGATTCCCCTTGGCGAAAGGTTGGGAAATGACCTCGGAGGTTGGGCATCCAGCATTCGGGTTATTATTTCCCCCCCCATGCTTTGTTGGCGTTGCCCTGTGCGTAATGGTTGGTTACGGTAGGTAAAAGCTGCATAAGATGGCTTACGTTTCCAAGTAGTACGCAGGGACTGCCGCACTAGAGATGATGCCAATTCTCATCAATTCTGCCAGCAGGGGCGGTAGCGTGTCCTGTCCCCAATTCCTACTTCTCAATACCTGTCTTCCCTGGACACCGCAGGTGCTGCGCTTATTGCTTGAATTCAGGACAGCCAGCTGGCTGACAGGACATCCTCGATAGTTCCACGAGAGTCACGCTTCAGGTGATTTTGGGAGTTATCAGTCCATTTCGTAATTTTCTATAAGAGCGGCTAACAAGCACCATGACGAGAAAGATATTAAGTTTGAAACAGAAAAGGAATCAACACGCTAAACCAGTCGGTGAGACAACCGAAGCTGTGTCTGAGGGTGATCCACAAACGCGTTTTTTGAATGGTGTGGCCATCAATCCAACGCAGGGCATTCGCTTGGAGTTGGGTTCTGAGCAGCCCACGGTGCGCGCGATGGACTTGATCACGCCGATCGGAATGGGGCAGCGAGGCTTGATAGTTGCTCCACCGGGAGCCGGGAAATCAACGATTCTGAAACATATCTGCCAAGCTGTGGGGAAGGCGTATCCCGAGATTAAACTTTATGCCTTGTTGATAGATGAGCGACCCGAAGAGGTCACTGATTTCAAACGTAGCGTCCCGGCTGAGGTACACGCTTCGTCCTCGGATGAAAGCTATGCTCATCACGTTCGTGTTGCCGATGAGCTTCTTAATACCGCCCGTCAACAAGCTGGCGAGGGTCACAACGTCATGATTGTGATCGATTCACTCACGAGGCTTTCGCGTGTGCATAATGCGGGGCAAAAGAGCAGCGGTCGTACCATGTCGGGCGGGGTTGATGCTCGGGCGATGGAGATCCCGCGGAAACTGTTTGGCTCTGCGCGGAAAATCGAGAATGGTGGCTCGCTTACCATTTTGGCAACTGTTTTGGTTGATACCGGCAGCCGCATGGACCAGGTGATATTTGAGGAATTCAAGGGCACGGGGAATATGGAGCTGGTTTTATCAAGAGATGTTGCCAGTCAGCGAATCTTTCCCGCGCTGGACATCGCGAAAAGCAGTACGCGCCGTGAAGAGCTGCTGTTAGATCCGAAGGAGCTGGAAACAACAAGAGCGCTGCGCCGGGCGCTTACCGGTCTCAAGCCGATAGAGGCTGCTAAAAAACTGGTCGATCTGCTTGAGAAGCACCCAACAAATGCCGAGCTGCTGAATACTATACGCGGGAAAGGAAGCCAGCAGTGATAGTCCCCCAAGACGGGCACCTGCGGCTGGATCGCGAGCGCTTGAAGCAGCATCTCAAGCGGCTGGGCCTGAGCCAGCTGGCCCTGGCCGAGCACTGCTTCGACCGGCGGCTGTACGTCTCCATCGCTTCCATCAAGCGGGCCGAGAGTGGGAAGGCGTTGCTCCATCGTACCGCCCAATCGATCTGGATTTCGCCCCACCTGCACGGTGAATCCGTCGACGCTGCAAATAACTTTGTCATTCAGAAATGGGTTGATGATGAGCCAGTCACACGATGACTTGAATGGTACTGCTGATAGCTATGCGGCGCCGATTGACGTGCTTGTCGGTGGAGACGCTTGGCGTTGGTTGTTCGTAGGCGGACTGTTTCTGGCGCTGCTCTATGTGGTGATTCCATACGGGCACCTGGCCAGTGTGGTTTATGTGGTAGCCACTACGCTTGCGGCAATCGCCGTCGCTCTTGCGGTCAAGCGCCGGCAGCGGTTGTTCTGTCCGGTAGCGTGGCTCCTGATCGCGAGTGCGCTGGGGCTGGCCGCGTGTGGTCATGCCGTTTGGTACTGGTTGGATCTGCGTGGCCTGGAACCCTTTCCATCGCTTGCCGACGCTTTCTATCTCTCTGTCTATCCATTGTTCATGGCCGCACTCTGGATGATGGGGCAACGCAGCAGTCGGGGTGACGGCGCCCTCAGCGATGCACTCATTGTCGGTGTCGCGGCGGCTGTTCCGGGATGGGCGCTATTGATCGCGCCTTATATGGAGGACTCCGATCTCACCTTGCTGCAACTGCTTGTCTCGACGGCGTATCCGGTTGCGGATCTGATCCTGCTGCCGCTGATTCTGAGGCTTGTCTTTCTGCATCGCGCTAGAGTCACGGCCCATCTATTCCTGCTATGGGGCATGCTGGCCTATCTGACCGCCGACATGCTTTATGCTCACGGAAATTCGGTGGGCTGGTATGGGCCCGGTGGTATCACCGATGCTCTTTGGCTGGTGGCCTACACCTTGATCGTGGCCGCCATATGGCACCCATCAGCTTCGGTTGAGCCTCCTTCCCATATCTCTATTGCTGAATTGTCGGGTCGACGCTTCGTCGTTCTTGGTGCGGCCTCCATGCTGGCACCGGCGGTGATTCTCCTGACGGCCGGTGTTGATGTCGAGGTCGTGCGTGTGGCCGCTATCGCTTCAATCCTGCTGTTCATGCTGGTCATGCATCGCATGGCCGGACTGATGCGGGAAACCCGCCGCCAGGCCGATGAGCTGGAAAAGCTCTCGCGCACGGACCCGTTGACCGGTGCCGCCAATCGCAGGCATCTGGAAAGCGAGCTTGAACGAGAGATGTCCCGTGCCTTGCGCTCCGGCTCACCTCTGACAATGGCCTTCATGGACCTGGACTATTTCAAGCGCTTCAATGACACCTACGGGCACCCCGCAGGAGATGCCCTGCTGGAGGAGCTGGTAGGCGCATGGCGTCCTGTCCTGAGACACTCGGATCTGCTGGCTCGCATCGGTGGAGAGGAGTTCGTGGTGGTGCTCCCCGATGCAGGCATTGAGGAGGCCTGGCGGGTGGTGGAGCGTATGCGAAAACTCACACCCCGCAGGCAGACCTGTTCAGGAGGTATCACCGAATTCAGGCCCGGCGACACGGCCGAGGCGTTCCTGGCCCGAGCTGATCGTGCCATGTACGCGGCAAAGCATGGCGGCAGGGACCAGGTCGCCATCGCTGAAAAGGCGAGCTGAGAGCGGGGCAAATACAGGCAAGGCCACCTCAAAGCCCGCGAGTCAGTTCATGGCTCGCGGGCTTTCCGTTTCGGCCACCTGATTGCTTCGCTGCCAAGGCTACACTCACCTTCAACCGACTGGCCGCCCGATGGTCTGGTTGAGCCCGCTGCCGGGCAGAACCAGACGAGGCCGTGCAAAATGCCCGCCGATCATTCCACGCTCGCGATCTGTTAGCCTTGCACCCCTCTAATGGTGACTGCTCCCCGCCCTAGCGGGCGAGGCTTCCCACTTCTCAGGCAGCTGCGACGATGTGTCGGACTTACGCAAGCCTCGATGGGCAGAGACGGACAGCCCTTCCGCCTTCAAATTGATAATGCCTTGGTGCTTGATGTTCAGCGCCGCGTTGATGTCCCGGTCGTGGATCGCATGGCAGGCTGGGCACTCCCACGACCGGATGCTCAACGTCATGGCGTCCATCATCTTGTGCTGGCACACATGGCAGGTCTTGGAGCTGGCAAACCACGGGTCGATCTTGACCAAGTGTTTGCCCTGCTCCCTGGCCTTGTAATCCAGCTTGGTGATCAAGGCGTGCCAGGACGCATCGCCAATGTGCTTGGCGAGGCGGGCGTTTTTCATCATGTTGCGGACTTTCAGCGTCTCGACGATCACCGCTTGGTTGTCGTCAACGATCTGTCGAGAGAGTTTGTGCTGGAAGTCGTTGCGAGCATTCGCCAGCCGTTCGTGCGCCCTGGCCACCAGCAGCCGCGCCTTGGCGCGGCGCCGGCTGCCCTTCTGGCAGCGGGAGAGCGCCTTCTGCTTGCGACGCAGGTTGGCGGCGGCCTGGCGAAGAAAGCGC
>NZ_AZQX01000203.1:0-7518 GCF_000568385.1 Halomonas sp. BC04 | reverse complement strand
GCTCCCACTCGCTCGCCGGCGGCCCGGCTACCAACGATGAGGGCGGCGGCGCCGTCGTTGAGCCCCGAGGCGTTGCCTGCGGTGACCACACCGCCCTCGAACAGCGGCCCCAGCTTTGCGAGTTTGTCGGCGTCGGTGCCCGGGCGCGGGTGCTCGTCCTTGTCGACCAGCAGCGGGGGGAGCTTGCGACCCTGAGGCACCTCGATGGCGAGCAACTCGTCATCGTAGAAGCCGCGCTCGAGAGCCCCGGCGTAGCGTGCCTGGGAACGGGCGGCAAAGGCGTCGCTGGCGTCACGGCCAATGCCAAGATCACTGGCTACGTTGTCGGCGGTCTCGGGCATGCTGTGGCTGCCGAACTCCCGAGCAATCCAGGGATTGGGGAAGCGTGCGCCGATCACGGTGTCGTACATCGGCTGGTTTCGGGCAAAGGCCGACTCCGCCTTGCCCAGCACATAGGCGCTCGGGACATGGATTCCACGCCGCCGGCCAGGAACAACTCACCCTCGCCGAGACGCGTGGCACGGGCGGCGTCGACCAGGGCTGCCAGGCCACTGCCACAGAGTCGATTGACCGTCTGGGCCGCCACTTCCACGGGGAGACCGGCAACCAGCCCCGCGTGGCGGGCCACATTGCGGGAGTCTTCGCCGGCCTGGTTGGTGCAGCCTGCCAGCACCTCTTCGTAGGCCTCCGGGGCGAAGCCGTTGCGCGTCACCAGGGACTTGAGAACCTGTCCCAGCAGGTCGTCAGGGCGCACCTTGGCAAGGCCGCCGCCATGGCGGCCGAAGGGGGTGCGCAGCCCGTCATAGATATAGGCGTCATGCATGGGAGTCTTCTCCGGTCTTGGGCTCAAGGGGTGGTCAGAGACAGGCCGAGGACGGCGCGCCGGCGCAGCCACGGGCTGGCCCGATAGCGGGGGTCACCGGTGGCGGCGAGCAGGTTGTCGAGGATGGCGAGTATCCGGCGGCTGCCGTAATGGTCACCCATGGCCAGCGGTCCGCGGGGGTAGCCAAGCCCCAGTTCCACGGCACGGTCGATGGTATCGGGGGCCGCCACGCCCTGCTGGGCGATGTCGCTGCCGACGTTGACGATGCAGGCCACCACCCGCTGCAGGACGAAGCCGTTGCTGTCGTTGAACGCGCTCACCGGCGTACCGTCGTGGCCGAGCAGTGCCAGGGCGGCATCGCGGACATCGGGACGGGTTGCCGGGGTCGTCATCAGGCTGCGGCGACGCTCCAGTCCGGCCAGCAGGTCGACGGCCACGCAGCGTTCGGCTGGCAGGTCCAGGCGCAATGCAGCTGCCGTGGCGTCCTCGCCCAGTGGTGCGACCAGGCAGAGTGCCTCCGTCGACGGCGTGGTTCCCGCTTCGAGGGGCCATCCGGCGGCCTCCACGAGTCGTGACAGTGCTTGCCCGGCGTCGCGGTTGTCGTGGCTGATCCATACCGGACGGGGAGCCACGCGGGGCAGGGTCGGTTCTTCAGGGACCTGGGGCTTGCCGTCCACGTAGCGGTAGAAGCCCGCACCGCTCTTGCGCCCGAGCAGACCGGCAGCCAGCCGTTGGCGAGTCAGCGGCGAGGGGCGGAAGCGGGGCTCCTCGTAGTATTGGTGGTAGATCGATTCCATCACCGCATGGGACACATCGAGTCCGGTCAGGTCGAGCAGGGAGAACGGGCCCATGCGAAAGCCGCCCTGGTCGACCAGGATGCGGTCGATGGTGGCAGGGTCGGTGACGCTTTCACCGAGAATCTTCAGTGCCTCGGTACCGTAGGCGCGGCCGGCATGATTGACCAGGAATCCCGGCGTGTCGGTCGTGCGCGCGGTGAAGTGGCCCATGGCCCTGCCCAGGGCATCGACCCGTTCAGTGACGTCACCATCGGTACGCAGCCCCGGGATCACCTCGACGATCTTCATCAGTGGTACGGGGTTGAAGAAGTGAAAGCCGATCACGCGAGCCGGGTTGCGGCAGGCCGAGGCAATGGCGGTCACCGACAGCGATGAAGTGTTGGTGGCCAGTACCGCGCGCTCGCCAAGGATCGTCTCGAGTTCGGTGAACAGCGACTGCTTGGCTTCGAGTTTCTCGACAATGGCTTCGACGACGATGTCGCACTCGGCCAGTTCCGCCAGTGTCGTTGCCTCCTTGAGGCTGGCGCGATGGCGCTCGGCATCGGCTTCGCTCAAGCGCTGTTTCTGCACGGCGCGGTCCCACATTCCACCGATGAATTCGCGTGCCTCGGCAACGGCGCCTTCGCGCTGGTCGTGCAGGTAGACGGCCAGCCCGGCCTGGGCGGCAATCTGGGCAATGCCTCGGCCCATGGCGCCAGTACCCACGATGCCCAGGGTGCGGAATGGGGCGGGGGTGACATGGGGTGAAGACGATGAAGTGTCGGTCGACATGTGCGGTGTCCTCGTTGGGGTGTTGTAATTCCGCGAAGCGAAACCGTGTTCCGTTAATTGACTGCCATCCTAGGCTATGCAACAGTGCCTGACAACAATGTGGGCGTCCATTCTGCCATGCGAAACATGCAGTGACGTCACTCATCCCCAGGGGTAGCCCACCAACCGCCGAGGACACGCCATGATTCGCGATCCCGAACTGCTCGATCAACTCGTCGATACCGTCTCACGCTTCGTTCGTGAGCGCCTGATTCCCAACGAAGCGCGCCTTGCCGAGGAGGATGCCGTCCCGGCCGGGTTGCTGCAGGAGATGAAAGAGCTGGGACTGTTCGGTCTGTCGATCCCCGAGGAGTTCGGTGGACTCGGTCTGACCATGGAAGAGGAGGCGCTGGTCGCCATGGAGATTGGCAAGACCTCGCCAGCCTTCCGGTCGATCTTCGGCACCAACAACGGCATTGGCGCCCAGGGCATCCTCATCGACGGTACGCCTGAGCAGAAGAGGAAGTACGTGCCACGCCTGGCCACCGGGGAATTGCTGAGCTCCTTCTGCCTGACCGAGCCCGACTCCGGCTCCGATGCGGCCAGCCTCAGGACCACGGCGGTGCGTGATGGCGATGAGTATGTACTGAATGGCACCAAGCGCTACATCACCAATGGCCCCGAGGCGGACCTGTTCACGGTCATGGCGCGTACAGACCCCGACAACAAGGGAGCCGGTGGCATCACCGCCTTTATCGTGGAGGGCGACACTCCCGGGCTCAAGCGCGGTCCATCGGACAACAAGATGGGTCAGAAGGGTGCGCATACCTGCGACATCATCTTCGACGACTGCCGGGTGCCGGCCGAGAACATCATCGGCGGCAAGGAGGGACAGGGCTTCAAGACAGCCATGAGAGTGCTCGATCGCGGGCGACTGCATATTTCCGCGGTGTGTGTCGGCGTGGCGGAGCGCCTGGTGGAGGAGTCGCTGAATTATGCCGTCGAGCGCAAGCAGTTCGGGGTCCGGCTGGCCGATCATCAGCTGATCCAGGCGATGCTCGCCGACAGCAAGACAGAGGCGTATGCCGGGCGCAGCATGGTGCTCGACGCCGCCCGGCGCAAGGATGCCGGCGAGAAGGTCTCGACACTGGCCTCATGCTGCAAGCTGTTCTGCGCCGAGATGGTGGGGCGCGTCGCCGACCGCGCGGTGCAGGTGCATGGTGGTGCCGGCTACATGGCCGAATATGCGGTGGAACGGTTCTATCGAGACGTGCGGCTGTTTCGTATCTATGAGGGCACCACCCAGATACAGCAGGTGGTCATTGCCCGTGACATGGTGCGGGAGGTGTCCTGATGGCCCTCGCCAGTCAGCAGAAGGCTCTGTCGGTGACCCACCAGGCGCCGGACGAGCTAATTTTCGGTCGCCTGGCCAGTGAGCTGGTGGCCGAGTTGCCCGAACGGCTCAGTCACCGCGTGCTGGCCAATGCCGAACGCCTTGCCGAGCACCCGGCACTGGTGGATGGTCATGTGCGATGGAGCTACGCCGAGCTGGGTCATGAGGTCCGAGGCGCCGTCGAGTGGCTTGCCACCTTGGGCATTCGTCCGGGTGATCGCATCATGACCGTCGGCGAGAACTGTCGTGCCCTGGTGGTGCTGCTGCTGGCGGCCAGTGAGCTCGATGCCTGGGTAGCCATCGTCAACTCCCGTCTTTCGACCCAGGAGATCGACCAGATCCGCGACCACTGTGAGCCGCGCCGGGTGTTCTATACCAGTGAGGCCTCGCCGGAGGCAGAAGCCCACGGGCTACGTCATGGGGCGGCGCCCTACGTCCATCCTTCGCTCGGTCGGCTGCGCATTTCCGTGCCGATGGAGAGTGTGCCGGAGCCTGTCGAGAGCAGCGGCGCCGAGCAGGTTGCCGCGATGATCTACACCTCGGGGACCACCGGCACGCCCAAGGGTGTGATGCTGACCCACCGCGGCATCCTCTATATCGCCTCGATCTCCGGCGGCATGCGCCACTTGAGCCAGGGTCAGCGGGTCTACGGCGTGCTGCCGATGTCACATGTCTTCGGCCTGTCGTCGGTATGCATGGGGTCGCTCTACAACGGGGCCTGTCTCTATACCGTGCCACGCTTCGACGCAGCCGCCATGCTCGACGCATTGGATCGGGAGCGGATCACCGTGCTGCAGGGCGTGCCGGCGATGTACGCCCGCACCCTGGAGTATCTGCGTCGCCAGGCGAGCTCGCTCGTGGCACCCGCCCTTGGCTATATCTCCGCCGGTGGTTCACCGCTGGACAGCGATACCAAGCAGCGGGTTGAGGCGGTCTTCGGCCTGACACTGCACAACGGTTATGGCTTGACGGAAGCCAGTCCGACCATCAGCCAGACGCGGATCGACGACCGCTTCGACAGCAATACCGTCGGCGCCGTACTGCCACTGCTGGAGTACCGTCTGGAGCCCCTCGATGACAGCGGCGCGAATGAACAGGGCAGCGATGAAATTGGCGAACTCTGGGTGCGCGGCCCCAACGTGATGAAGGGCTACTTCCGACAGCCCGAGGCGACCCGGGCCTGCCTGAGCGAGGAGGGCTGGCTCAACACCGGTGATATCGCCCGCTTCGATGACGACCGGCAGCTCTATATCGTCGGACGCAGCAAGGAGCTGATCATCCGCTCCGGCTTCAATATCTATCCCCCGGACGTCGAGGCGGTGATCAACGAGCACCCCGATGTGACCCTCTCCGCAGTGGTGGGGCGGCAGGTGTACGGTAACGAGGAGGTGGTCGCCTTTATCCAGTGCGAGCCGGGCACCGCAGTAGACGAAGGTGAACTCAGGTCGTTCATCGCCGAACGCCTGGCGCCCTACAAGCGGCCCACACAGCTGGTGCTGATGGAAGCGCTACCCGCCACGGCCAGTGGCAAGATACTCAAGGGGCGCCTGCGCGACCTGGCTGGCGGGAAGGGTGCCGTATGAGCCAGTTCCGGGACCCCGCCACCCAGCCGCTGATGGGCTACCATGAGTTGCTCGGCATGCATGTCGTCGAGTGGGCCGAGGACCATGCGGTTGTCGAGCTCAATGTGGATGCCCAGCACCTCAACCGTAGCGGTATCGTACATGGCGGCGTGTTGACCTCGATGCTGGACAGCGCCCTGAGCCTTGCCGGCCTCTACTGCGACGTGCCAGGGCGAGTGCGGCGTGGCATGACCCTGTCGTTGACGACGACCTTCGTCTCTCCTGCTCGTGGGGGGGTACTGCGAGCGACTGGTCGCGTGCGGGGCGGCGGGCACAAGATCTTCATGGCCAGTGGCGAAGTGACCGATGGCTCAGGTGAATTATTGGCCATCGCCGAAGGCTCGTTCCGACGGCGTAGCGGGAGTGAGTCTCGGGAGGGCATGGCAGAGTGACATCGGCCCGGCAGCGTTCCTCACTGCTGGCGCTGGTCACTCTCGCGACCCTTGGCCACCTGATCACAGGCAGCCTGGCACTGCAGGGCGTGGGCATACTCGCCCTGGTGATCTATCTGGTGTCGCTGCAGGGGCAGCTGTCGCGCATGGCGCTGGGACTGCTGGCAGTCGCGGCGCTTTTCACCCTGCTGGCACTGTGGCATGTCGAATCCCCTGGAATGCTGCTCTTCGAGTCGGCGGGTCGTTTCGCCTTCTTTGCCACCTTTCTGGTGGCGCTCAGTCTGTTGCGCCTGCCGGCCTACCGATCAAGGCTGGTGCGCCGCTGCGGTGTGGCGATGCTGCTGCAGCCCCCGGGGCGTCGCTATCCAATCCTCTCGGCCGGTTCGGCGCTGTTCGGCATCATCCTCAACATCGGTGTGCTCAACCTGTTCGCCGGCATGATCGAGAAGAGTAATACCCTCGAGGCGGCCCAGGGCCGTGCCTGGGTGCAGAACGCACGCCAGCGACGCATGATGCTGGCGTTGCTGCGCGGCTTCTCGCTGGCGCCGCTGATCTCACCCATGGGCATCGGCGTCGCCGTGGTGCTGTCGAACCTGCCCGAGCTGCGCTGGCTCGACCTGGCGCCCTTCGTGCTCGGGGCGGCGCTGGTCATCTTCCTGGTGGCTGGGGCGTGGATCACCTGACCGGGCCGCACCCGGCCACCGACGCCGGCCAGCCGTTGTCATCGGTGCCTTCCCTGTTGCCGTTGGGCCGATTCTCCTTGCTGCTGATGGCGATCGTCTCGCTGGTGTTCACCCTTGCCTGGGCCCTGGAAGTCCGGTTGCCATCGCCGCGCTGCTGGGTGCACCGCTCGGCGCCATGGCCTGGCTCGCCTGGCAGCGGCGACGACTGGGCGGTGGCGGCATTCCCGCCGCCATGTCCAGCCTGCATCGGCAGTTGCCCTGGCTGCTGGCACCCAGTGCCAACGAGATCGTTGTGCTAGGCGCGGCAGGTTACCTGGGGCACCTCTGCGTGGCTTTGGTGGATGTCCAGAGCCTGTCCCCCCTGGTCGCGGTGTTGGGCCCTCTGGGCGCTGCCAATGCCGTGCTGGCGATGCTGATGGTCCTGTTGCTGGCGCAGGTCGGGGTCAACCCCATCGTCACCGTGACGTTGCTGGTCGGATTGCTGCCGTCGCTGCCCATCGAGGGGCTGTCACCGGCGCTGATCGGGGCATCGCTGATGGTGGGCTGGGCATTGGCGCTGATGTCCTCGCCGATGACCGCCTCGATGTTGATCCTGTCACGCTTCACCGGCGTGGCCTCGACCCGTATCGGCTATCGCTGGAATGCTCGCTTCCTGTTCGCCGCGATTCCCCTGCTGTCAGCCTGGTTCCTGCTAGCCCCCTGGTAACGCTTGGCCGCGCTTGACCTGGCCGGTCGGGTTTTATATTGTTCGATGACTATAATGGAATTAAATACCGCTATGCGAAATAACTTCGCTTCACCCTATGAACCATCAAGCTGGCATGCCAGCGACCTGCACCGGGAGAGCCATCCATGAAAGTACTCGTCGCGGTCAAACGCGTCATCGACTACAACGTGAAGATTCGCGTCAAGGCGGATCACAGCGACGTCGACCTCACCAACGTCAAGATGGCCATGAACCCCTTCTGCGAGATCGCCGTGGAAGAGGCGGTGCGGCTGAAGGAAAAGGGCGTGGCCAGCGAGGTCGTTGCCGTGACCATCGGTCCCAAGGCCGCCCA
>NZ_AZQX01000202.1:0-9307 GCF_000568385.1 Halomonas sp. BC04 | reverse complement strand
TGCAGTGCAACATAGACTGTTCGTGGGTGCCGAGTCTGCTCCCGGCCAGGACATGGGGATACCTCACGGCTACGATGGTCGCATCCGGCTGACAACGCCTCGGCCGACCTAAAACCGACCGTTCCCGAGCAGGTGAGCAGCGTCATGGTTCGCCCGATGATCTGGCTGGTGAGACGATTGCCGATGGCTGCCCGGCCACATCGTCCTTGGCGCTATCGACTCGTAGCCCGGACGACAAGCGCTCCATGGCGGTTGCCGGTATTGACTGGGAGCGGCCAAGGCTTGCCTGGCCGGAAAGAGAAAGAAGGTTGGTGTTGGTGGTTGTCATGCATGGAGCTCACCGTTCCCTGGGTCGCTGCTCCATTCATGGACCTAAGCAGGCTGAGCTTTATAAATTTCTTAAGCACAGCTCGTGTGAGCATATTGTAGGCGTTACCCCTTCGCCAGCTCCTTCTGCATCGCCACCAAACGCTCGTGTAACATGCGCGCCTTGGCGATAGCCTGGGCCTCGGCATCATCCAGAATCAGCAGCGGTCCATCATCTACTGGGGCGCCGCTCTGCTCAGCTTCCCGCATGGCCTGTACGGCTTGCGCGTGCCGGCCGAGGAGATGCTTGACGTTCAGGCGAATGGTAAACAGCTCCAGTTCCAGCGCATCCTGCTGCTCACGCCGCCTCGCCTTCTCCAGCGGGTCCTCCGTCACCTCCAGGATCGCCAGCAGCGTGCTCTGCATCATCTCCTGGGCCGCCTTCAGCTTCGGCAATATGTCGTATAACAGTTCCTGCAAGGTAATCTGCTGCGTCTCGCTCACGTTATCTTCAAAACTCATTCCCTCTCCTCTGCTGCCGATGGATCCGGCGTATCCAGCATGGCCAGCGTATAGGCTCGCTGATCCTTTACCGCCTTGTCGTAGATTTCCAAAAGCGCCTGGTGGTCCTCCGGCATTCGCTCATCCATGCCGGTCTCCTCGAAGCGGGCCAGGGTGGCGCGGGTGTCGGCGATCAGGCGCTCCAGCTCGGCGATGACTCGATCATATTCTTCAGGCGTCATGTTTATTGACTCCAATGAAAACAGGCGCCACAAGGGCGCCAGCAGTGTGCTTCAAGGAGCAAAGCAAGTTCGGTTTTCTGCCCAGCCGAATCCTTCAGCTCTGTCGGCGCAACACACGAAACTCCCGCTTGTTGATCCCATCATCACAGAGATAGTCCTTGCGCTCGACGTGAAAGCCTACCCCTGCTATCACGGCCGCATTCTCGGCGAACTCGGGCTCCACTTCCTGTGTGCTGCGGATACCGCGACTCTCCAGCAGCACCACGCCACCGGGTGCGCAAAGCGCATACAACAGCCTGCCCAACGCCTCGGCGCCAAGTTCACTACTGGCATGGGCACCACAGGCGAGTATCAGGTCGAAGGGCTTTTTGCTCTTGAAACCCTCGAGACTCTGGTTGCTCAGGCGAATATGTTCAATGCCCAATGTTTCGGCGGCTGCCATGCCCAACTCGGTGTTGAAAGGCTTGGGGTCGAGTCCTTCACCGTGCGCCAGACGCTCGGCCAGGCCGAGCAACAGAAAGCCCTGTTCGGCGCTGACATCGAGTGCTCGAGCATTTTCCGGCAGTATCTCATCGAGACGATAGGTCGCCAGGCGGGTCTCGGTGGGCCGTGAACCGGGCACCCAGGCCGCCGCCAACCCT
Organism: Halomonas sp. BC04; assembly: GCF_000568385.1. Classification (NCBI taxonomy): domain Bacteria; kingdom Pseudomonadati; phylum Pseudomonadota; class Gammaproteobacteria; order Oceanospirillales; family Halomonadaceae; genus Halomonas; species Halomonas sp. BC04. The sequence continues at coordinate 7,617 of NZ_AZQX01000202.1, read as the reverse complement.
TGGCGGTAGAGATCGAAGCCCGCCAGGGTGACGCTATCCTTGTGAAGCTTTTTCAACGCCCGAATACGCTCATGCAGCGTAGCGAAAGGCTGCATGACCGAATGGTCATCCAGCTCGGCCAATACGGCCTGCAGGCGCTGCTTGGCCTGCTGGGTAATGTAAGACGCCGGCCGCACTTCAGTTGCCGCCCAGAAGGCCTGACAGGCCACCAGCTGATCTCCTGCTGCCAGACAGGTCAGGCCGTGGCAATAGTGCGACTCGGCCTGTATCCAGGCAGGGGCGGTCCCGGCGGCCGCTATGGCGCCTGCATGGCTCGCCTGTGCCTCCTCCAGCCGACCGACACGGGCCAGCAACCGCGCCTTCAGGCTCAGCCCACGCACTGCCTGATCGTCGTCGAGGACAACATCTGCCAGATCGTCCAGTGCCGCTTCAACGGTCGCCCGGTCCGGCTGAGGATGCAGCACCAGGGCCTGCCATTCCAACCAGCGAAGTCGGGCATCATCCGGGTAGCGACTCCGCAAGGGTTTCAGCGCGGCCTGTGCCTCCCACCACAGGCCGGCACGCAGCAACACCTCGATACCGATCAGGCGCAGGGCGAGTTCTTCCGGTGCCTGATCCAGCGCCCTGTTGAGATGGGCCATGGCCACATCGTGCCCCCCCGACCACGAGGCCAGCTCGGCCCGCAGCGCGCACACCTGTGCGGCGCGGGGAAACTGCTTGCTCCAGTGGGCAACGCGACTTGCCTGACCATCCAGCCTTCCCGCAGCCAATTCACGCCGCACCGCTGCCAGCTCGGCACTGGACGGCCCCGATCGCTCACGATCGAAAAAGCCTTGGCCATCAGATACCGCTCCCCCAGTTCATGGCCGACCTGGCTGAGCAGCTCATAGGTCAGGTCATGGATCTGGTAGACGCTATCGAGCAGAAAGGCCAACTTGAGCCGCTGGGTGTCACTCAGCGCCGCCAGGCGCGCCGCATCCGGAATCAAGAGCGCGCCCGCCTGGGCCAGCTCGGTGGCTTCGGGTCGGCTAATCAGATCATCCCGAGGCGGCATGCACTGAGCGTATTCGAATCCCAGCAGGCGATAGAAGCGCATGCCATGCCGCGCCGCCCAGTGGCTGAGCGCATCCAGGCTGGGCTGACCCTCGTGGGTTGGCTGAAATCGCACCTGGACCTGAATCAGCAACGTGTTGCTGAGGGCATTGCTGCCATGCTCCAACACTGCCAGGCTATCGTGACGATCATCCAGCACCAGCCAGTCGATACCCGGCAGGCCCTCGATGGCATCCAGGGCCACGCTCTGGAAAGGCAGCTTGGCCAGTACCTGGGCACCCTGCCGTTGGCGTTCCGGCAGCCGTTCGGCGGGCAAGGGCGCAAGGGTGCTGCTGAGTGCCGGGTCAAGACAGGCATAGAGGGTTCCAGGTTGGCCATCTCCCAACAGCGCCCGGGGAAAGTGCTGGAGGTGGGGATGACCCCGCCACGGCTCTTCAAGGGTGACCTCGCCGAACGGGTCGAAGGCAATCAGGCTGAAGGCCTCAAAGGCCATCAGCTTTTCCAGATTGGTGCTATTCGTCAGCTTGGCGCCGTTATCGACCACCACCACCCGCTCGGGAAGCTGCCAATCGAAGCTGACCCCTTCACTGGGCCGAGCCTCCTCGTCAGACGCCACCAGCGCGTCAGGCAAGGGCTGGGGGAAAGTGGCCGGCACGTCCATGCGCGGGAAGGCATCGGCAATGGTCTTGTAGCCTTCGATCATCGGCGACAGGCGGTCTCTGAAGCGCTCGCCGATGCCATTGAAGCGGTCGGTCACCGGCATCGGCGCATCGGTGGATACGATCGGGCTGATACTATCCAGCAGAGCGGCATTGCGCCCGACTATCTCTTCATAGTCTTGCTCGCGCTCCAGACCGAGCTCCCCCAGCAGGTTATTCATCACCGTGTGAGAGTCGCGGGTCAGTGCTTCGTAGTCCACCAGATAGACCGGATTGGGCAACACCTGAGCCCAATGGTCCATCACCTTTTCCGAGCAGGCAATCTGGCGCCCCATCTGGTGCTGGTCGAAGCTATAGCGGTAGCCTTTGGGTATCTGGTACTGATGGAAGTAGCCGGTCACGCCCAGGTCGAGCAGATTGCGCACGCAGAAGATGATCGGCACCTTGGGCATCCAGAGTCCGATCAGGCCGAGAAACCAGAGATCGCCGGGCACGGTGGTGACCTTGATATTGTCACCGGGGTCGAGCCGCTTCAGATAGCCCTCGGCGTCTTGGCTAAGCCTGTCCGGATCGAGCTGGGCCAGATAGGCAGGCAATTTCCCTTCCAGCGGCTCCAGCAGCTCGGTGGCGTACTCGCCCAGCACCAAATCCTCTCCCGCCAGGGAGACTCCCTTGACGCCCCGGAAAAGCGATTCCACCAGGCTCTTGCCGGCGCGGGACATCCCGGCAACGATGATCTGAGGGCGTGCTTGCACGCCATGGGGCGCCAGCGTCTCGAACAGCGAAGGGGTAAAGTGGCGGCGGGTGAAGGTCAGGTTCCGCTCCAGCTCGGCACGAATCGGCGGCAGGCTCTCATCCATGATGGCGTTGGCCTGCTCATAGTGGGCAAAGGCCTGGGCATCGTCACCGATATCGAGATACGCCTTGCCGAGGGTATAGTGCACCCCGGCCCTGTCCTGGGGCGTGAGTCCATTCTCGGTCAAGCGCTTGGCCAGAGCCGCGAAGGCCGGGCTATCCGCCGTGAAGCGCTCCAGGTGGGCCATCGTCTGGTACAGGGTGGCGTTGTGGGGCTCCAGCACCTGCGCCTGACGATAGCAGGCCAGCGCCGCCTCTATCTCATGCCGCTCGCGGTGTATGTCGCCCTTGACGATCAGCGCACTCGCCCGCAGGGGCTCCGCCTGCAACACCTGGTCGATCAGCTCAAGCGCCTCGTCGCGCCGTGCACAGCGGTTGAGGCAGGCGGCCAGGTTGATTTTTGCGCCCAGCATGCCCGGCGCCATGGCCAGAGCCTCTCCATAGACCCCGATGGCTGCCTCGAAATGCTCCCGCTTCTGGTGGATTCGCCCCTGAAAAGCCAAGAGCTCGCGGATCGCGGGGAAAGCGACGCTGCAGGGTATGCAGTTCAGACGCCGCCTTCTCCAGCTCGCCGCGACTGAGCAGATCGGCCAAGGCCTTGGCAGCCTTGCCTGACAGGGAGGAAGCACCATGCGGTTTCAAGGGGGAGGGCGTGGCCACGTGAGACTCCTGAAAGTGTGCAGCAAAACGTTGGGCTCAGGTTAGCCTAAACGGAACTTCCAGGCCCAAAAGCAAAAACAGGCCCCCGAATGGGGGCCTGTTCGTTACCGGTGCCACGCATGGACACCTGGCGCCTAGGTTTAACCCAGCAAAGAGAGCACGTTCTGCGGGATCTGGTTGGCCTGGGCCAGTACGGAAGTGCCGGCCTGCTGCAGAATCTGCGCGCGGGTCATGTTGGCCACTTCCACCGCGTAGTCGGCATCTTCGATGCGCGAACGAGCGGCAGACAGGTTGGTCTCGTTGGTGTTGAGGTTGGTGATGGCATCCTCGAAGCGGTTCTGGATGGCACCCAGATCGGAGCGCAGCGCGTCGATCTGTGACAGCGCGTTATCGATGCTTGCCAGCGGATCGACCACGACTTCGGTGTCAGTATCCACGGTCACTACGCCGGTCGCGGTGTCGACTTCAGCAGCGTAGTAGGTGAAGTTACCGTCGGCGTCTTCGTTGCGAACCAGGTACTCGCCAGTGTCACCAATCTCCTGGAGGGTGTTGGTGCCGGTGTCCAGCGCAGCGTTCACGGTAGTAAGGTCAGCTTCAACGGCAGCGGTACCGATTTCAGCAAGGACTTGATCCTCAGTGACTGCTGTGCCGGTAGTTGGTGCTGTGCTAAACGCTGCACCAACCTCGATAGCCCCTGTCTCAGCATTCAGACTGGCCGCATAGAAAGTGCCGCCACCTGATTCGGCATAGAACACGGTTGCACCCGCGGACGTGTTATCCATGATGACCGTAAAGTCGTCACCCAGATCTTGTGATGCCACCATGCTGCCACTGACGTCAGATACCTGCACAGTACCTTCGGCAGTATCAAAGTAGGTCGCACCACTCTGGATAGCCAGGCCACTAGCTTGTGCTGTATTGACGGTAATGGTGCCATCTGCAGCATTGAAAGTGGCAGAATAGTAGGTATTACCGCCGCTTTGAACATACAGGGCATTATCTTCGCCCACTGCAATTGTATAAACAGCGCTTGCGTCTTCAACAAAGCTGAACTCGTTCCACTCCGGCGCTACCGCCGCAGTCACTTCGGTCGTTTCGCTCAGGTTGTCGCTGTAGACCATATCGGTCACATTGAACTGCGCCATGCCCAAAGTAGCGGAGCTGATTTCCTGGAGGTTGACCTCAATGGATTCACCGTCGTTGGCGCCGACCTGAATACTCAGACTCTGATCGGAAGCCAGCACGTTGGTGCCGTTGAAGTTGGTCTCTTCAGAGATTCGGTCGATCTCTGACAGGCGCTGGGTGATCTCGTCCTGGATAGACTGCAGGTCCGCTTCAGAGTTGGTGCTGTTGGCCGCCTGTACGCTGAGTTCACGAATCCGCTGCAGGTTGTCGTTGACCTGGTTGAGCGAGCCTTCGGCGGTCTGGGCCAGGGAGATGCCGTCGTTGGCGTTGCGCTGCGCCTGGGCCAGGCCGCCGATCTGGGCGGTCATGCGGTTGGCGATGGCCTGACCGGCAGCATCGTCCTTGGCGCTGTTGATGCGCAGGCCGGAGGAGAGACGCTCCATGGAGGTCTGCAGGGCGTTCTGGGACTTGTTCAGATTGGACTGGCCAATCATGGAAGTGATGTTGGTATTGATCACGGACATGTGATGTTCCTTCCTTTCGTTGGGGGCTCCATTGGCGGGCCCGCTGATCTTGGTGTTGCGGTCCTGTCTGCCGGACCCGCCGCAACGGCGCCGTTGGCCGTTACCCTGAATAACGGCATCTTTCGGGGGGACTTTAGGGAATCGGTGAAAAAAAGTTCATCGGCGATTGACAGGGCCTGCGGCCAGCGGCGCTCCCGGGCCTCAGCGCAGCAGCACCAGCACGGTTTCCGGCAGGCGGTTGGCGCCCACCTGGATGTTCAACCCTCGGGTTTCACCCAGCACACGAATGCCATTGAAGGCGGTCTGCTGGGTAATGCGATCGACCTCGTCCAGGCGCTGATCGATCTCGTTCTGGATCGAGGCGCGATCGCTGGGGCTCAGGGTGGCGTTACCCGCCTGGTCGGTGAGCTCGCGAATGCGCTGCAGGTTGTCGTTGACCTGGTTCAGCGCCCCTTCCGCGGTCTGAGCCACGGAGATGCCGTCGTTGGCGTTGCGCGCCGCCTGGTTGAGCCCGCTGATCTGGGCGGTCATGCGGTTGGCGATGGCCTGGCCGGCATCAAGCCGCAGATACCGCCATCAGTCTTTCATAATGTATCCAGGCAATCTGCCTGCGCATAGCGTTTGGGAGTCAAACACTTTTGAGAGACCTCGCCAGGTGTCGCAGCCCTTGGTCGCGCCCGGAATAAGGATACTATATTATCCATTAAAGCCTAATTTTTGCTACAATGGGTATCACAGTATCCACCATTGAATTCGCACATGCGCCTCTCTCTTCTCACCGCCAGCGATGTTCAGCACGACCTGGCCAAGGCCATTCGTCGTAGACGGCGCGAGTTGAAACTTTCACGCAACGCCCTGGCCGAACGCAGCGGGGTGCCGGCACCGACAATCAAGCGGTTCGAGATCACCGGGCAGATTTCGCTGCGCCAGTTTCTGCTGCTGTGGCAAAGCGTGGACCAGCTGGAGCGTGTGGCGGTGCTGACAGCGCCACAACCGAGCACGCCGCAAAGCATCGAGGAGGTGCTGCGCGATGACTAAGTTCGTTCCCGTACGGCAACTTGAAGTGCTGCGCCGACTCAGCGACGGCCGCCAGACACTCGTTGGTCGGCTGGCACAGAACCGCCAGGGCGTGTTCTTCCAGTATGACGAGGCCTATTGCCGCCACTTTCACAGCCTCTCGCCGTTTCGGCTGGCGTTCGACACGCGCCTGCAAGGCGCGCCGCGCGACCCGCACCATGGCCTCCACGGGCTGTTCGCCGACTCGCTGCCGGATGGCTGGGGGATGATGCTGATGGATCGCCTTTTTCGTCAGCATGGCATCTCGCCGCATGACATTACGCCAATGGACCGCCTGGCTTTCGTCGGCGAGCATGGCATGGGGGCCTTGAGCTACCGCCCGGCATCCGAGCTTGTCGCCTCCAACGAAGCCGCCCCTCGGAGCAACCTGGGTGAGCTGGGCGAACAGGCCCGCCGCCTCTTCGAGGGTCAAACCGACACCGTACTCGCCAGCTTGGCCCAAGCCGGCAGTTCAGGTGGCGCCCAGCCAAGGTGCAGGTGTATCTCTCGCCAGGTGACAGCGAGCAGGCCAGTACCTTCCTTGCCAAGGGCTGGAGCCTTGGCTGGTCAAGTTCACCTCGGGCACGCTGGCATTGGGGCATGAGGAGGGGCTATGCGAGGCTGCCTACCTGACCCTTGCCAATCGTGCCGGCATCGATACGCCCGAGTGGAAACTGATCGCCCCGCCCGAAACTTCCCCGGCATTTGCCTGGTTGGCGCTGCGTCGCTTCGACTGCAGCGAGCAGGGGCGCTACCACATGAGCAGTGCCTGCGGATTACTGGATGCCGATTTCCGTCTGCCATCACTGGATTACGAAGATCTGATCAAGGCGGGCCAGGCCCTGTGCGGTAGCCCAGCTGTTGGGAGAGCGTTGTTTCGTCGCGCCCTGTTCAACCTCTTCACCTGCAACCAAGACGATCACAACAAGAACTGGGCTTTTCTACTCGATGACGAAGGCCAATGGCGCCCCGCCCCCGCCTTTGATCTCACCTTCAGCCCCAGCCCCTATGGCGAACACGCCATGGCATTTAAAGGACATGGCAAGAATCCGCCACTCAAGGCCGTTCGGTCGCTCGCCGAACAGGCGGGTTTCACTCGCTGGAGCGAAGCCAAGCAGGTGATAGAGGAGGTCGTGACGGCGGTAAGCGGCTGGGATGCCACGGCGAAAGAGCTAGGTGTCAGCACCCAGACGCGTCGGGAAATACAGCGCCGGTTAGACGCCATTCAAAACGACAACCGCCCGCTATGGGGCGGCTGAACAAATTATCGTTATAGGCGCTCAATCGATTGGCGCTCAATCCCGCCCAAGCTGGGCGTTCATCATGTCGAACTGCTCGGTCAGATAGGAACTGGTCTGATTCATGTTGGCGATCATGCTGTCGAGCTGGCCGAACTGGGTGCGGTAGCGCTCGATGGTGGTGTTGATGCTCTGCTCCATGCGCCCATAGCGGTCAACGAGGCTGTCGATGCGGTTTTCGGCACCGCTGATGGAGTTCTCCACCACCCCGTTGCTGCTCATCAGTTGCCCCAGGGTCTCGTTGAGCTGGCCTGCCATGCCGGGGGTTTCAGCGTTGCCGGTGAAGAACTCGCCCAGCGCATCCATGTCCTCGCTGATCACCAGGTTGAGCCGGTCCTCGTCCAGCGCCAGGGTGCCGTCGAGCTGCAGCGAGATGCCCACGTCCGC
>NZ_AZQX01000201.1:0-6071 GCF_000568385.1 Halomonas sp. BC04 | reverse complement strand
GTGCATGCCGCTTGGGCATCGCCATATGACGATCTGCTACTTGACATTGCCAGAGTGCGCAGTGCTGCCCTGATCAACTCAGGTGGCGTATCGCTCCAGCAGGACGCCGCATTCGCAGTGGTGCGTCCAGGGAAACTGGTCGAACAGCGCGAAGCGCGTGATCCTGTGAGTGCGACATAGCGTTTCCAGATTCCGCGCCAATGTATCGGGGCTGCATGAAATATAGACGATACGAGGATACTCGCTCAGTTGTTGGCAGCTCGCGTCGTCGAGACCTGCCCGGGGAGGGTCCACCAGCACGGTGGCGAAGTCGTATGACTCCAGCCCCATCTCCTCTACCCGACGCCCGCCCTTCTCCCCCTTCAGGGCCTCGGCAAACTCCTCAGCCGACATCCGTCCGATCACCGCATTGTCGATGCCATTGGCCGCCAGGTTTTCCCGGGCGCTTGCCACCGAGGTGCGGGAGATTTCGGTGGCCAGCACGCGGCGAAAATTCTCCGCCAGGGCAATGGTGAAGTTGCCGTTGCCGCAATAGAGTTCGACCAGGTCGTGGTCCTGACTGCCCCGGGTCACCTCGCGGGCCCAGGCCAGCATGGAGCGGCAGATCTCGGCGTTGGGCTGGGTGAAGCTGTTTTCCACCTGCTGGTAGACGAAGGAGCGCCCGTCCACGTCCAGCCGCTCCCAGACATGGTCGCGCTCGAGCACCAGCCGCTGCTTGCGCGAACGGCCGATGATGAAGATATCCAACTGATCCTGAAGCGCTCGCGCCTCGCTCTCCCAGGCCGCATCCAACGGCCGGTGATAGATCAGGGTCACCAGCGCCTCGCCGGTCAGCGTGGTCAGGAACTCCACCTGAAACAGCCGATGCCGCAGTGTGGAGCTGGCCAGCAGCGCCTCGCGCAGCCGGGGCATCAGCGCATTTATCTGCCGGCTGGCAACAGGGTACTGATCCAGGCGAATGACGCGCTTCTTCCTGGGAGCCGCAGGATCGTCGTCGGACCCTTCCATTTCAAACATGGCATAGAAGAGGTCGTCACCCTCGTGCCAGATACGAAACTCGCAGCGCTGCCGATAATGGCTAGGCGGCGATGCCAGGACTTCCAGGGGCGGTGGCGAGAAAGGGGCGAACTGGCGAACGATACGCTCCCGCTTGGCTTGGAGCTGCTGGTCGTAGCGCGCGGGATCGACAACGGGAAGGGACACGGTAGCTCCTGTCGTGAGTGTGGCAAGGCAGAAAGTCAATCGAGGGGAAGCCACTGAGGCGCGTCGAAACCGAACGCCGACAGGGCTCGGCTCAAGCGAGTATCCGGGGCGGTGGCAAAGCTGCGATCACGTTCGCCGCGAGGCGCGGAACTGACGATGACCTGGGCCGTCCGACGCGCGATGGCCTCGCCGGAGTCAACCAGGCGCACCCCGTGGGGTGCCGTCTCGGCGATATAGGCGCTCAGCAAGGGAAAATGCGTGCAGCCCAGCACCACGGTGTCCAGGTCCCCCGCCGCCCACAGGGGGGCCGTGGCTTCACGTATGATGGCCCGGTCCGGCGTCTCCCCTGCCAGCAGACGCTCCGCCTGGGCCACCAGGGGATCGGCTGCCACGCGGGTGACCCGGCAGTCGGCGGCAAATTCCCGGATCAGGCGATCGGTATAGGGGCGGGACACCGTCGCACTGGTGGCCAGCAGGCCGATGTGACGGCTGCGGCTCGACGCCGCGGCAGGCTTGATGGCCGGCACGGTACCCACGACGGGCACCTCCAGCCGGTCGCGCAGGAGATCGAGGGCCAGGGTACTGGCGGTATTGCAGGCCACCACCAGCACGCAGCAATCACTGGCGGCGACCGCGGCGCTGCAGACCGCCAGGATACGCTTCACCAGCCAGTCATCAGGCCGCGTACCGTAAGGCATCATCGCGTTGTCGCAGGCATAGACAAGCGCGGCATCCGGCAGCCGGCGGCGCAGCGGTGAAATCACCGACAGGCCGCCGACGCCGGAGTCGAAGATCAGGATCGGGCCGGACATGGAAAAGAGTCCAACATGTGGAGTCGCTCGGCTGCTAGGAGGCGCTCATTCTAGCAGCAAGCGGGACAGGCTCCCATCCGCCCCTTGTTCTCAGGTTGCCGGTTCGATGTCCCTCAGTTCGGCATAGAGCTCGGGGTAGGCGGCCTGCAATCGCTCCAGTTTGGCGGCGGCACCGTCGGGCAGAGCCTCCGCCAGACGCTCCAGATCCTGATCATCGAAGTGCTCACGGATCAGTGGAAAGAGCAGTTCCCGCTCGTCGCGCAGATAGGCGCGGTGTGCGTCGAGGTAGGCCTTCAGGTCCTCGGCGAAGCGATCCATGGGCACCACGGCGTCCATCAGGATCATGTCGATGTCGTTGGAGAGCCGCATCAGCCGCTGGCGCAGTGCCTGGTAGTCGTTTGAAAGCCGCTCTGTCAGCGTGTTGCTCTCGGGGGCCAGGGCATTGAGACGCTCGGTGCAGACCCGCTCCAGGGGAACCGTAAATCCTTCCATGTAGTCGAGTATGTAGTCGACGACTTCCCGGACCAGTTGAAAATTGGGTCGTTCGCCGGATGCAAGGGCCTTCTGCTTGAGCTGAAGGACGTGCAACATGCGCGCCATATTGGCATGATCCCGACGCAGTTGGGTCAGCATGGGCATGTCGAAGCCTCCTCTACCATCAAATGAAGCGGGCAATAAGCGTTGGATACGTGGGATGAACGCAGGTTCATTGTCGAGGCCGCTTAATTTCTGGCGACCCGAGCAGGCAAGGTGCCATATCACCCTAGCCCCTTTGGCCTAATATCGCACATCGCCCAAGGTCGTATTGCATAATTCCCGAGCACCAGAAACCCAATGACATGACCTACCGCCAAAAGGAGCGCTCCATGGACCTGTTCGGCCAGCCCCCCGACGATGCGGCACCACTGGCCTACCGCATGCGACCCCGCCGCCTGGAGGACTACGTGGGCCAGCAGGCGCTGGTGGGGCCCGGCAAACCGCTACGGCGCATGGCGGAGACCGGCACGGTGCGCTCGATGATCCTCTGGGGCCCCCGGGGGTGGGCAAGACCACCCTGGCCGACATCCTGGCCACGGAGTCCGGCTCACGCCTGGAAAGGCTCTCGGCGGTCATGGCCGGGGTGAAGGATATCCGCGAGGCGGCGTCCCGGGCAGAGGTGGCGCGGGGGCAGGGCCAGCCGACGCTGATGTTTCTCGACGAGATCCACCGTCTCAACAAGAGTCAGCAGGATGCCCTGCTGCCCCATGTGGAGTCGGGCTTGCTGACGCTGATCGGCGCCACCACCGAGAACCCCTCCTTCGAGGTCAACTCGGCACTGCTCTCCCGGGCGCGCGTTCACGTGCTCAAACCCCTCGACGAAGACGAACTGGTTACCGTGATGCGACAGGCCCTGGGCGACAGCGAGCGCGGCCTGGGCAGCCGCCGCATCGCCGTGGATGACGAGATCCTCGCCATGCTCGCCCGGGCCGCCGCCGGCGATGCACGACGCGCTCTTGGCCTGCTCGAGACCGCCTGCGACTTCACCGTCGCCGAGGGCGATCATGAACGCCTGCCCCGGGAGGCCCTGGAAGCCGCCATGGGCCATCAGGCCAGCGCCTTCGACAAGCAGGGTGACTACTACTACGACCTGCTCTCGGCCATTCACAAGTCGATACGCTCATCGCGTCAGGATGCCGCTTTACTCTATATCGCCCGCTTCATCCAGGGAGGCGGCGACCCGCTGGACGTTGTTCGAAGGCTCGCCGCCATCGCGTCGGAAGACGTGGGCAACGCCGATCCCCGCGCCCTGCCGCTGGTCATGACGGCCTGGGACGCTACCTGCGCCTGGGAGACCATGAGGGCCAGCGCGCCATTGCCCATGCCGCTATCCATCTCGCCGTGGCCCCAAAGAGCAACGCCATCGACCAGGCATGGCATCGTGCCAAGTCATTGGTGGCCGCCCAACCCAGCCTGGAGGTTCCCCACTACCTGCGCAACGCGCCGACCCGTCTGATGGAGTCGCTGGGTCATGGCCAAGGGTATCGCTACGCCCACAGCGAGCCACAGGGTTATCCGGCGGGCAGCGCCCACGACTGCTGGCCCGACGAGCTCCCCCGCCAGCCGCTCTATCAGCCCAGCGATCACGGCCAGGAGAAGCGCTACGCCCAGTTGATGGCCTGGCGGGCCGAGCTGGATGCCCAGGCGGATGGAGGGGCGGACGCCTGAAACCAACCGCGCCGCCTCGAGGGCGGCGCGGTTGCTTCATGGGCTACTGCCTGTCGATCAATGGGTGTCGCGGATCACATCGATGCCATCGGGAATGTCGAAGGTAAAACGACTCTCGTCGATGGACTGGTTCATGCCCACGTCACGAAACTCGATGGCGGTACGCTGACCGGTACTGTCGGTCATTTCCAGACCCCGCAGCTCTTCGCCGCGGAAGGTCATTTCCAGCTCCTCGAACAGGGTGTCGGGCGACTTCGGCACCAGCCGGAAGCTCTCGTTGCTGCCCTGCTGCTGACGCGTGACCTCGTAGTTCTCGGTCAGCTCGCTGGCACTGCCGGAGAGCAGCAGCGCCGGAGTATGAGTGACACGCTGGTCCAGCGCCTGCACGGTGACCTGCTCCAGGTCGGGGTCGTAGAGATAGACCTCGCTGCCATCGGAGATGACTTCCTGCTGATAGGGGGCGTCCACCTCCCAGCGGAACTTGCCGGGACGCGATAGCCACATGGTGCCGCTGGCCTGCTGCAGGCGCTGGCCACTACCGTCGAGGATCTGCTGCTCGAAGCTGGCCTGGTAGGTCTGCAAAGGCTCCAGTATCGAGGCCAAACGATCCGCCCCTTCGCTGGCAAAGGCGGCAACCGGCAGCGCGAGCATCATGGTCAGTGTGGCAAGGCTCTTCTTTACAGTCATTATCGCTATCTCCCTAGCGGGTCCGTATGTGTAATCCTGTCAATCGGACCCGGTCGGCGCCGGCGGGTTGCATGCCCGCCGGCGCTTTCACGTTTGATGCATGTTTGACGAGGGGACGAAGATGGGGTCAATTCCCCACCGGCGGCGGCGCCAGCACTTCGCGGGCGCCATTGGTGCCCATGGAAGAGACCACGCCGGCCACCTCCATCGCCTCCACCAGCCGCGCGGCACGGTTGTAGCCGATCTTGAAGCGGCGCTGCACCGCGGAGATCGAGGCGCGCCGGGACTCGGTCACGAACTGCACCGCCTCGTCGTAGAGGGCGTCCTGCTCGGCATCGCCGCCATCACCACCTTCCGCCTCCAGGCCCGTCAGCGCCTCCGCCGAGACACCACCGGAGAGGATCTCCTCGATATACACGGGCTCGCCGCGGCGCTTCCAGTCCTCGACGATGCGATGCACCTCGTCATCGTCGACGAAGGCACCATGGACCCGAGTCGCAGACCGGAACCCGCAGGCAGGTAGAGCATATCGCCGTGGCCCAGCAGGTTCTCGGCACCGCCCTGATCGAGAATGGTGCGTGAGTCGACCCGCGAGGAGACCTGGAAGGCCATGCGGGTGGGTATGTTGGCCTTGATCAGGCCGGTGACCACATCCACCGAAGGGCGCTGGGTGGCGAGTATCAGGTGGATACCGGCGGCCCGCGCCTTCTGGGCGAGACGGGCGATCAGTTCCTCGACCTTCTTGCCCACGATCATGAACATGTCGGCAAATTCGTCGATCACCACCACGATATAGGGCAGTTTCTCCAGTACCGGGGGCGGCTCGTGCATTTCCCAGGGTTGGGGGTCCCACAGCGGGTCGGCCACCTGGGCCCCCGCCCGCTCCGCCTCGTCGAGCTTGCCATTGAAGCCGGCGATGTTGCGCACCCCCATGGCCGCCATCAGCTTGTAGCGGCGCTCCATCTCGGCCACACACCAGCGCAGCGAATTGGCGGCCTCCTTCATGTCGGTGACCACCGGGGCCAGCAGGTGCGGGATACCGTCATAGACCGAGAGTTCGAGCATCTTGGGGTCGACCATGATCAACCGCAGCTCCTCGGGCGTGGCCTTGAGCAGCATGGAGATCAACATGGCGTTGACCCCCACCGACTTGCCCGAACCGGT
>NZ_AZQX01000200.1:0-10733 GCF_000568385.1 Halomonas sp. BC04 | reverse complement strand
TATCTGCTGGGTCTGCGCCCCTGGTACCTGGCTCCGGCCCTGGCGATACCGATTTCCCTCATTATCCTTGCGGTCTTTACGCTGCTGGGCATCCGCCTGCCGGGGGACATCGTGCCTTTCCTGTAGCCTAGCCCGCCCGTTTCGGAGCATCGCCATGTTTCAACCCGAGGCGTTCATTGACGCGTTGTCCCTGGTGCTCAACTGGAACACCTTGATGTGGCTGACCATCGGTGTCTTCGTCGGGGTCGGCCTGGGTGCCATACCCGGGCTCACCACCTCCACCGGGGTAGCCTTGATGCTGCCACTGACCTTCACGCTGGACATCACCGGCGCCTGGGCCTGGTCATCGGCCTCTACAAGGGTGCGCTCTTCGGCGGCTCCATTTCGGCGATCAGCTTCGCCACCCCGGGTGCACCCGACTCTGCCGCCACGGTATTCGACGGCTACCGCATGACCCAGAAGGGCCAGGGTCGCAAGGCGCTGCTGACGTCGCTCTACTCTTCGGTGACGGCCGATACGCTTTCCGATGTCCTGGTCATCCTGATTGCCCCCATGATGGCACTGGCGGCACTGCAGTTCGGCCCTGCGGAGAGGACCTGGCTGATGGTCGTGGCCATCGCTTTGCTGGGTGCACTGTCGGGAAAGCATGTCGCCAAGGGGCTGCTGGCGGCCGCCATCGGGCTCTATATCGGGACCATCGGCACCGATCCCATCGGAGGGGCCTCGCGCAACACCTTCGGCTTGGCCTGGCTGAGGGACGGTATCAGCCTGGTGCCATTGATCATCGGCCTCTTTGCCATGAGTCGAATGCTTGAGCAGGGCGTCGAGCTGCTGCACGAATCCCGCCTGGGAACGCGGTCGAACGCAAGATGCACGACCTGTTCAGCGGCAAGCAGGATGGGCTGACGTTTCGCGAGTACCTGAGCAACTGGCGCGAGATGGGGATCGGGCTCGGCGTGGGCAGTTTCGTCGGGATGCTGCCGGGACTCGGGGCCACAGTGGCGTCCTTTCTTGCCTACGGCATTGCCAAGCGACTACTGCCGCACAAGAAGATCGGCACGGGGGTCATGGGCGGCGTGGCCGCGGCTGAAGCCGGCAACAATGCCACCGCAGGCCCCACCCTGGTGCCACTACTGGCATTCGGCATCCCCGGCAGCGCTACGGCGGCCCTGATCGGTGGGGCACTACTGCTGCAGGGCATCACACCCAGCCCGCGGATGTTCGAGCTGCATGCCGATGTCATCTACGCGCTGTTCACCATCCTGATACTGGCCAATCTGTTCAATCTGGTCATCGGGCGAGGGTTCGCCTTCTTCTATGCCAAGCTGGGATCGCTGCCCAAGCCGGTCCTGGTGCCCACCATCATGGTACTGGCGGTGATTGGCAGCTTTGCCACCCAGGGCAACCCCTTCGACGTGCTGGTCATGCTCTTCTTCGGCTTTTTTGGCTTCTGCATGCGCAAGTTCGGCATACCCGAAGCACCGCTGATCATCACCTTCCTGATTGCCCCGATGCTGGAGGAGAGCATGCGCCGGGCAGTAATGATCAGCGGCGGCGAGTGGGTGGGCGGCCTGCTGAACAGCCCCCTGAGCCTGACCCTGCTGGGCATTGCCGTGCTGGTGCTGGTGCTCTCCTACCGGATGCGCTTCTCCGAACGGCTGGAGGCCATGGCGCAGGAGCAGGAGCCTGTGAACGAAGACAGCAACGACGAACATCACACCGGCCGCTAGCGTGAAGCTTCTTGCCCTGTTGATCGCAGCAGCCGGCGTACTGGTATTCAGCCTGCTGGGCCTCCCCCTGCCGTGGCTGCTGGGCAGCCTCACCGCCATGAGCGTGGCCAGCCTGCTGGGCTGGTCGCATTCGCCACCGACCTGGCTGCGCCAGGCCGCATTGGTGCTGCTGGGTATCCAGGTAGGTGCGTCGATCGATGCCACCCTGCTGGGCCGGATGATCCAGTGGCCACTGACCGTGGCGGGCATGCTGGTGCTCGTGGGAATGACCACGCTGGCAAACATGATCTATTTCCAGCGTCGGGCGGGCCTCGATAGTGTCACCGCACTGTTCGCCGGCGTGCCGGGGGCTCAGTCGGTGGTACTGCTGACCTGTACACACAGCGGTGCCAATGCGCAGCAGGTACTGCTCGGCCAGATCAGCCGCATCATTATCGTGCTCTACCTGGTCCCCCTGCTGCTGATCTATTTCGGGCCGGGAATGAGAAATGCAGAAGATGCGGCGACAATCGCGGACTGGAGCCTGCCGAGATTCGGCCCCGTGGCACTCACCCTGGGTGCCGCGGCCCTGGGATGGTGGCTGGCACGTCTCGGACGCCTGCCGCAGCCGCCCCTGCTCGGCCCCATGCTGGGGATTGGCCTGCTGAATATCCTGCAATGGCCAAGCATGGCGCTACCGGCCGATACCCTGCTTGCCGTGCAGTACTTCCTCGGTGCGTCGCTGGGGGCCTACTTCATCGGTATCCAGCTACGGGATACCCTGGGCATGTTGGCTCACGGCCTCGTGGCCATGCTCATCACCATGCTGCTGGCCGGTGCCATGACTCTGGCCATGACAGTGGTGACAGACCACGACACAGCCGCTCTGTTTCTCGCCTTCGTGCCGGGTGGGTTATCGGAGGTCGTGCTTCTGGCCGCCACCCTGGACGTGGACCCGGCCTTCGTGGTCTTCCATCACCTGCTGCGCTTCCTACTCATCGCTGCACTCCTGCCATGCTGGCGGCGCGGCTGGCCAAGTGACAAGCATAGCCCTCAGCCCCCGGTCATGTTCATGAAGCGCACCACCTGCACGTCGCCGTCGGTGGTGAAATGGTGGCGTTCAGGCTTCTTCTGCATGGCGTCGACGATAGCGGCCTTGAGCCGTTCGAGATCGCCGGGGTGGCGGCGCATCATCGCACGCAGGTCCACCGAGTGCTCGTTGCCCAGGCACAGCAGCAGGCGGCCCTCGGCGGTGACCCGCACCCGGTTGCAGGCATCGCAGAAGTTGTGGCTGTGGGGCGAAATGAAGCCAATCCGAATGTCCGAGTCGCTCATCCGAAAATACCGCGACGGCCCCAGGGTGGTCTCGGTGGTGGGCACCAGAGCATGGCGTGACTCGATGGTGGCACGTACCTCGTCGCTGGAGCAGAAGGTCTCTGCACGGTCGTGGCCAATGGCCTCGCCCAGGGGCATCTCCTCGATGAAGCTGATATCGACGCCTTCGGCACGGGCGAAGTCGACCAGGTCGAGCACCTCATCGTCGTTGCGCCCCTTGAGAATCACGGCGTTGAGCTTGATGCGCTCGAAACCGACATCGCACGCGGCACGGATGCCATCGATGACCTTGGCCAGGCTGCCGGTGCGGGTCAGCTCGCGAAAGCGGCCGGAGTCCAGGGTGTCGAGGCTGATATTGAGCCGCTTCAGACCGCCGGCGCGCAGCGCCCGGGCGTGCTTGGCGAGTCCCGAACCGTTGGTGGTCATGGCGAAGTCGCGCAACCCATCGAGGCCACCGACCTCCGCCACCAGGCCCTCTATGCCCCGGCGCACCAGCGGCTCGCCGCCGGTCAGGCGAATCTTCTCCACGCCCAGCTCGACGAAGGCACGGGACAGGGTGGCCATCTCCTCCAGGGTGAGCACCTGGCACGAGGCAGGAAGGTCATCTCCTCGGCCATGCAGTAGACGCAGCGGAAGTCGCAGCGATCGGTAACCGACAGGCGAACGTAGCGGACGGTGCGGCCGAAGCCATCGACCAGGCTCATGGGTTCTCCTCGGCGCTTGCTTCGACATGGGCCGTGGCGTCCATGGGCAGCCGGGCAATCAGGCTGCCAACCTGGTCGGCCACGGCAGTGACCTCGTCCTCGCTGTAGGTCTGGCCGCGCCGCTTGCGAAAGCCCTGCTCATAGAGCCGGACATGTTCGGTGGGGGCAACACCAGCATTGGCCAGGCAGTGGGTCACGCAGTGCATCTGGCAGCCGTCGATGGCGACGATGGGCCGACCGGAGCGGGCGGTCTTCACCAGCCCGGGCACGCCACCGCCCACGCCGGCAATGCAGGACATCTCCGCCTCCCCGGTGTGATCGAGCGCCAGGCGACGTCGTTGGCCAGCTGGGCCACGTCAGAGCAGCCGGAGCAGGAGTAGACCAGGGTGCGGGGCTTCTTGGCGGTTCGGAGCATACAGTCTCCCGGATAACATCGGAGTGACCGCGTCAGCGCCGATAGCGGCGTCAGCGACGCGTCAGTCGTCCGCCAGCATGGCGTCACGCAGCTTCTGCTCATCCAGCACCACCAGGCGCTGACGGTCGATGCTGATGACACCGCCGTCACGCAGCTTGGCCAATAGCCGCGACAGGGTCTCCGGCGTCATGGCGAGCTGGGCGGCCAGCCAGCGCTTGGGAATAGAGAGGCGCACCACCCGCGGCGACTTGGAGCGACCGGCGGGCAACTGGCGCAGGATGTAGCTGACCAGCCGCGACATGGCATCTGCCTGAGTCAGCAGGGCCAGGTCCTCGAGGCGTTCAGTCAGTTCCAGGGCCAGGCGACTCATGAATTCGGCGCGGCAGACGGGCTGGCGATCCATCAGCTCGCGACAGCGCTGGGCCGGGATGGCCAGCACATGGGTACGGCGCAGCGCTTCCGCCGAGTAGAGGTAGACGCCGGCGCTGGAGACCATGCTCAGCTCGCCCAGGGTGCCCCCGCGCTCCACGCAGCGAATGGTGGCCAGGCGACCATCCCCGGCGGAACGCGCCAGGCGCACGGCGCCGTTGATCACGATATAGAGCCAATGGGCCGGTGCATCCTGCCGGAACAGCCACTCGCGATTCTTCAGTGCGCGCAGCTCGGAGTCCTCCAGCAGTGAAGTGACTTCGTCATCGTCGAGCTCGCCCAGCCAGGGCACGCCGTGGACCAGCTCGCGCAGCTGCTTGGGCTTGAACAGCAGGTCAGTCGACGAACTGTCCGGCGGGCAGATAGGGGTAGTCATGACCTTCCTCCACGTCGGTATCGGCGGCCATCATCAGATAGCCGTGTGCCTGGCTGGCTGCCCGCAGCATGTGCGACCCCTGCCCGCCAGCAAGAAAGGCTACCGGAAGGCCACCTTGCCAGTCGAGCACTACGCGCAACAGCTCACGCCGGCCACGGTTGCCGCGCCGCGAAAAGCCGGCACGAACATTGAATTGTTGTAATGGTCCGACGGTGCGGCCCTGGCACCCCTGGACGAAGGGCCTCGCCAGGAGCTGCCACCCCACCAGCGAGGCCACCGGATTTCCCGGCAGGGCGATGAGCGGCACCCCTTCCGGCGACCCATCGTCCAGGTAGCCGAAGGCGAAGGGCTTGCCCGGCTTCATCGCCACGCCGTGGAACACCAGCCCGCCCAGCGCCTCGAGCACCGGCCTGACATGATCCTCCTCACCCACCGACACGCCACCGGTACAGACCACCAGGTCGGCGCTGTCGCGACTTACCGTGAAGGCTTCGTGCAGCGCCTCCGCCGTATCAGCAATGATGCCCAGGTCGAGCACATCGCAGCCCTGCTGCTCGAGCAACGCCTGCAGCATCACCCGGTTGCTATTGTAGACCTGCCCCGGCGAGGCAGTCTCGCCGGGCTCAACAAGCTCGTCGCCGGTGGAGATCAAGGCCACCGTCAGACGCGGCAATACCGGCACCTCGGCAAACCCCTGGCTCGCCAGCATGGCCAGGGCCGCGGCGTTGAGGGTCGCGCCCGACGGCAACAGCGCATCGCCGGCCCGATACTCCTCGCCACGTCGGCGGATATTGGCCCCCGGCTTTGCCTCGCCACTGACGTGCATGCGGCCCTCACCGTCCAGGGTGACCCGCTCCTGGGGTATCACGCAGTCGGCGCCTTCCGGCACCGGCGCGCCGGTGAAGATGCGCGCGCAACCGCCTTCAGGCAGCTTGGATACCACCGCCCCCGCCGGCACACGCATGACCACGGGCAGCCCCTGCTCCCCCAGTTCCGACAGCCTCAGGGCATAGCCGTCCATCGCGCTGTTGTCGTTACCCGGCATGTCCAGCCGAGCGGCCAGGTCGCATGCCAGCACCCTGCCGAAAGCCTGCTCCAGCGCCACCGACTCTTCGCCCCGGACCGGCTCCGCAGCAGCGATCATCCGCGCCCTGGCGACCTCAAGGTCGAGCAGGCCTTTGGCAAGGTTGGCACAGCTCACGAGTACGCTCCTTGACCATGGTCAGGCGTTTCATCGGTGCTACGCGTGGCACAGCGGGGCTGTTCGGGCAGCACCATGGCCACGAAGTTGCAGGGCCGGGTACGGGCATCGAGCTGGGCGAGCAGAATGCCATCCCAGGCGGTGGCACAGGCCTTGGGCGAGCCGGGCATGGCGAAGATCAGCGTACCGTTGGCGACCCCCGCCACGGCACGGGACTGAATCGTCGAGGTGCCGATCGTCTGGTAGGAGAGCTGGCGAAACAGCTCGCCATAGCCATCGACCGACCTGTCGAAAAGCGGTGTCAGCGCTTCCGGCGTGGTGTCCCGGGCGGTGAATCCCGTGCCACCATTGACCAGGATCACCTGGATATCCTCGCGCACCACCCACTTCGAGACGACCGCCGGATACGGTAGATATCGTCGGGCACAATACGGCGCTCCACCAGCGCATGCCCGGCCTCGGAGAGACGCTCGCTGAGCAGGTCGCCGCTACCGTCGCGGTCAAAGCCGCGAGTATCGGAGACGGTCAGCACGGCGATGCCGAGCGGCACGAAGGGGGTATCGGCGTGAACATGAGCCATAAAGCCTCCTGAACCACCGACTCCGGTGGCACTAATCGTTATACGAGCCCGAAAAGTCTGCGAACGAAGACCAGACAAGGCAAAAATTGGCAAAAGAGCGGAGTTTACTAGCTGCTAAATGAGCATCTTGCGCCAATTTTTAACGCCGTATGGTCGAGTGCAGCGACTTTTCGTCATTGCATCAGGCTGCCGGCGGCATCGTCATCGAGCGCTATCCCCTCGACCCCCACCTCGGCTTCCAGCGCCAGCAAGTAGTGGCGCAGGGCGCGTCGAGTCGCCTGCTCACGCAGGCTGTGACGCACACGGTCAACGACCTGCTCGAAGGGCAGCGGCTGGCCCTCGGCGCGCTCGTCCACCAGGATCACGTGCCAGCCATAGCGTGAGGCCAGCGGCCGCTCGTGGAGCCCCTCGGGGAGGTGCTGCAGGGCGCGGTCCAGTTCACCAACGGTCTGCCCCGGTGCCAGCCAGCCCAGTTCACCGCCCTCCTCCTTCGACGGACACGCCGAGTGACGCATGGCGAATTCGGTGAAGCGCTCGGGAATGGTCGTAAGCTCCGCGATCAGCGATTCCCCCAGGCGGTACTGGGCGTCCCGGGCCGGGGCATCGTCCGGTGCCGCGGCCAGCAGGATATGGCGAACGGCCAGGCGGGTCGGCTCGCTAAAGCGCTCCGGGGCGGCATCGAAAAAGCGCCGACAGTCGGCCTCGGAAGGTTCCGGCACCTCCAGCTCCTGCTCGAGCAGGCTGGCGATGGCGGCATCGTTGTCGCCCTCCTCGGCTTCATCGGCGGCCACCAGTCCCAGCTCGGCGGCACGCAGGAGAAGCAGCTCGCGTACCACCAGGGCACGGGCCGCCTGAAGCTGGGCCTCACCGGCATTGGCCGCGGGGTGGTACTGCATCTCCCGGGCGATGCTCTCCTCGTCGATGGCCTTGCCGCCGACCTTGATGGGCGGAGGCGTGACGCGGCCCGGTAGCTGTTCGATCTCGATCATTTGCATGGTGCTATTCCTCAAAACTCGTTGGGCTGCTCCGTCGACAGGCCTGCGAGGAGGCGCTGTGAACCCATCCCTGGGCGCTACATTTGCCATCCATGGTAAATGACCTCCTCTTCGGCCTGCCCCCGGCGCCCTCAGGCGGTGCCATTGTTCGCGAAGCTAAGCGAGCGCAGCCAGCTTGTGCTTAACCCCGGCGGCGGACCAGCTGGTAGCGCCGCGTGATGTAACCGAACGGCACGCTCCAGACATGCACCAGCCGCGAGAAGGGGAACAGCAGGATGATGGTCAGGCCCACGAAGATATGCAGCTTGTAGATCCAGGAGACCTCTTCCATGTAGTAGGCAGCACCGCCGCCGAAGAAGACGATCGCCTGAGCCCAGCTGGACAGAGTCACCATCATCTCGCCGTCCATATGACCCAGCGAGAAGATGATGGTGACCATACCCAGTGCCGCCTGGAACACGATCAGGCCGAGGATGGCGGTATCCATGGTGCTTGATGAGGCTCGCACCCGCGGATTGGTGATGCGGCGATGCAGCAGCATGGCGCCGCCCACCACGCACATGGCACCGGCGATACCGCCTACCACGATGGCGATCAACTGCTTGGTGCCAGCGTGCAGAAAGGCACCGTAGATCCACTGCGGCGTCAGCATGCCGAACAGGTGACCGAAGAAGATCACGATGATGCCGACATGGAACAGGTTGCTGGCCAGGCGCATGTGCTTCGACGACAGCATCTGGCTGGAGCCGGTCTTCCAGGTGAACTGGCCATGGTCGTAGCGCATCAGGCTGCCGATCAGGAAGACGGTGCCGACCAGGTACGGGTAGTAGCCGTAGATCAGATGATTGAGATAGGTGGAAATGGCGTCAAACATGACAGTTCTCCTGTTAACGACCGCTCACGCGAGGCGCATCCGCCCCGGGTGACATGATCCGTACCGGCTGGCTCTGGGTCTCGCGCTTGCGCTCGGCCAGACGACGCCCTTCGGCGGACTGCAGCGCGCAGTCCTCATCGGACTTGGCGGAAAACCGCACCGCCTCCTCCTCCCATACCGCATCCAGCGCCTCGGGGGTGTCGTCACGACTCTCACCCACCACGGTTTCACGTTGGGCTTCCACCTCCTCCTCGGCGCCGATCATCGCCAGCAGGGCGCGCATCACCAGGGCGTGGTCGGTACCACGCTCTTCCAGTCGCGCCGCCAGCAGCGCCAGGATGTGGCGAATCTCGCCCAGCCAGCGACCGATCTCCTCCTCGCTACGGGTGGAGAGATACTCCAGAAACAGCGGCAGGTAGTCCGGCAGCTCCCGGGCATCCAGCTCGAAGCCGGCTTCCTGGTACTCGTTCATCAGGTCGACCATGGCCTGGCCGCGGTCGCGTGATTCGCCATGGACGTGCTCGAACAACAGCAGCGAGTGAGCGCGGCCCTTGTCGAACAGCGCCACGTACTCGGACTGGAGTTCCAGCAGGTCGGACTCACTCATGCGCTGGCACCAGCTCATCAGGTCGGCACGCAGCGCCGCCGGCAGGCGGCCCTCCACATAGAGCGCCTCGATCAGGTCATCCGCGGCGCCCTGGAGCGCCTCGGTGGGATAGTCCAGCAGGCGGGCCAGCACGCGCAGGCTGCGCATGCCGAGTTCGGCCTCGGGTAACTGGAGTGCGGCATCAGTCATGGTGCTTCTCCTTGGCAGCCGTCTTCCCGGCCATGGTCTTGGGATCGAAGACGTCCACCGGCTTGACCAGCGAACTGGTCTGCTTGCGACCGTTGAACAGGCTCGGCTTGCTCTCGCCGTGGCAACCGTCGCCGAAGCTGAAGCCGCAGCCGCCGCGCTCGGGGAAGGCTTCGGTGGCCATCTCGCGATGGCTGGTGGGAATCACGAAGCGATCCTCGTAGTTGGCGATGGCGAGATAGCGATACATCTCCTCCACCTGCGCCTCGGAGAGGCCCACGGCGTCGAGCACGTCGGTATCATGCTTGCCTTCCACGTGGCGGTTTCGCATGAACACGCGCATCGCCATCAGCCGCTTGAGCGCCAGTACCACGGGCTCCTCCTCACCGGCGGTGAGCATGTTGGCGAGATACCTCACCGGAATGCGCAGCGACTCGATCTTGGGCAGCACGCCGTCGTACTCGATCTGGCCGGCCTCGGCGGCCGACTGGATCGGCGACAGGGGCGGCACGTACCAGACCATGGGCAGGGTGCGATATTCCGGGTGCAGCGGCAGCGCCAGCCCCCAGTCCATGGCCATCTTGTAGACCGGCGACGCCTGGGCGGCCTTGATCACGTTGTCGGTGATGCCGTCCTTCTTGGCCTGGGCGATCACTTCCGGGTCGTTCGGGTCGAGGAAGATCTCGCGCTGGCGGTGGTAGAGGTCGCGCTCGTCCGGCGAGCTGGCCACTTCCTCGATACGGTCGGCATCGTAGAGCAGCACGCCGAGGTAGCGGATGCGGCCCACGCAGGTCTCGGAGCAGATGGTCGGCATGCCCGCCTCGATACGCGGGTAGCAGAAGATGCACTTCTCGGACTTGCCGGTCTTCCAGTTGTAGTAGATCTTCTTGTACGGGCAGCCGGAGATGCACATCCGCCAGCCGCGGCACTTGTCCTGGTCGATCAGGACGATGCCGTCCTCCTCACGCTTGTAGATCGCACCGCTCGGGCATGACGCCACGCAGGTCGGGTTGAGGCAGTGCTCGCACAGGCGCGGCAGGTACATCATGAAGGTGTTTTCGAACTGGCCGTAGATGTCGGCCTGGATCTTCTCGAAGTTGGAGTCCTTACGCCGCTTGGCGAACTCGGTGCCGAGGATCTCCTCCCAGTTGGGACCCCATTCGATCTTCTTCATGCGCTCACCGGAAACCAGCGAGCGCGGACGTGCCACCGGCTGGTGATCGGCCTGCTTGGCGGTATGCAGGTGCTCGTAGTCGAAGTCGAACGGCTCGTAGTAGTCGTCGAGCTCGGGCAGGTCGGGGTTGGCGAAGATGTTCGCCAGC
>NZ_AZQX01000199.1:0-10029 GCF_000568385.1 Halomonas sp. BC04 | reverse complement strand
CCGAGCTTGCAGACAACCCCCCAGCCCGGTGGCACGGCGGCCCAGGCCATGCCCGCCCCGCCAACGCCCGCCCAGGCCAGCCTGCCCTCCCCGGTGCAGAGCCAGGCCTGGACCGGCCAGCTCGGCCAGCAGCTGGTGCAGTTCGCCCGCCAGGGTGGCGAGCAGCAGATCGAGATGAGGCTCAACCCGGCCGAGCTGGGCCCGCTGTCGGTCACCCTGAAGATGACCGAGCAGGGGGCGCAGGCGCAGTTCCTCTCCGCCCATGCCCAGGTCCGCCAGGTGCTCGAGCAGGCCATCCCGCAGCTGCGGGAGGCACTGGCCGAGCAGGGTATTTCCCTGGGAGAGACCTCGGTCGGCGAGCAGCGCCACCAGGAGGCCAGGCCTTTGCCAACCAGGAGAATCCACGGGGCAACGGAGCCGGTGAGGCCGAAGCACCTGGCTTTCCGCCGCCGATATCGGCATGGCAGAGAGTGGGACAGGCGTCAGCCTGGATGGTCGGGTCAATCTCTACGCCTGAGACAAATCGCCAAGATAGGGCCGTTCGCGCGGTCTGTTCCTTTCATCATGACCCGCGCGATTTCCGCATACTGCCCTTTTCCGGCTGGACAAACACTTCACGATAGGCAAGGCAATGGCGAAATCGACGGGTGGCTCATCCAAGCTCCTGTGGCTGATGATACTGCTGGTACTGATGTCCACGGCGGCAGCCGGGGTAGCGATCTACCTGGTCATGAGCGACCGTAATGATGGCTCCGGCAATATACAGGGACAGCAACTCGAGCGTCAGGCGCCGATCTTTCTCAAGATCGACCCCTTCACCGTGAACCTCGCTGACGACGACTTCGGTTCACGCCTGCTCTATGCCGGGCTGTCGTTGAAGGTCGGCGACGACGAGACGCGGGCGATCCTCCACGAGCACATGCCCCAGGTGCGCAGCCGGCTGCTGATGCTGTTTTCCGGCAAGCAGGCCGGTCAGCTCACCTCACCGGAGGGCAAGCGCCGGCTGAGCGAAGAAGTCATAGCCGTGCTGTCCGACCCCTTGACCGAGCCACAGCCGCCTCTGGATATACGGGATGTGCTGTTCACCGAGTTCATCGTGCAATAACCGGGTGCCCTGGCCGCCATGTCCCAAGACGATCTACTGTCACAGGATGAGATCGACGCCCTGCTGAAGGGGGTCAGCGGAGACGACGAACCTGCCGCAGGCAGTGGTGAGACGTCTCGCATCCGTCCCTACGATCCCGCGTCCCAGCATCGCGTCATACGCGAGCGCCTGCAGGCACTGGACATCATCAACGAACGCTTCGCGCGGCATTTCCGCATGGGGCTGTTCAACCTGTTGCGCCGGAGTGCGGACATCACGGTGGACTCGGTACGCTACCAGAGCTACAGCGACTTCTCGCGCAATGTACCGGTGCCGACCAACATCAATATCATCGCCATGAAGCCGCTGCGCGGCTCGGCGCTGATCGTGTTCCCCCCCAACCTGGTGTTCATAGTGGTGGACAACCTGTTCGGCGGCGACGGGCGCTTCCTGACCAAGTCCGAGGGGCGTGAATTCACCAATACCGAGCAGCGCATCATTCAGCGCCTGCTGCGGCTGGCCATCGAGGCCTACGAGGAGTCGTGGAAGTCGGTCTATCCGCTGGAGATTCAGTACCTTCGTTCGGAAATGCAGTCGAAGTTCGCCAATATCACCAACTCGCCCAACGAGATCGTGGTGAATACCAGCTTCAATATCGAAGTCGGCAATCTCTCCAGCAACTTCCAGATCTGCATTCCCTATTCGATGGTCGAGCCAGTGAGGGACCTGCTGGCCAACCCGCTCAACGACAGCCATCACGATCAGGACGGCACCTGGTCGAAGCGCATGGCCGGAGAGATCCGCCACTCGGAGGTGGAGCTCATCGCCAATTTTGCCGATGTTCCCAGCCGCATCGCCCACGTGATGGCGCTGAAGGTCGGGGACGTACTGCCGTTGGAGCTTCCGGAAACCGTACTCGCCAGTGTGGATGGCGTTCCGGTCATGGAGTGCGACTACGGCAGCCAGCACGAACAGCGCGCGCTGCGTGTCATTCGCATCATCGATCATGGTGCGCAGAACTCAGTTTCACCTGATGCCTTCAAGAAGGGCGCTGCGCCTCAAGCCAAGGAATCCAAGCATGACTGATCCCAAGAAGCCCGATCAGAATACTCCCGACGACGACCCCTGGGCGGAAGCCATGGCCGAGCAGGAGGCTGCGGAAAAATCCCCGGCCGAAGACGACCCCTGGGCGGAAGCCATGGCCGAGCAGGAAGCCGCCGAGGTCCAGCTGGCGATGACGACCCCTGGGCCGAGGCACTGGCCGAACAGGAAGCCGCCGAGTCCAGCGAGCAGGAAGCCTCAGCCGCGGCCCAGGCCGTCACTGCACCGACGCCCCAGGCAGCCGGCGACCGCATCTTCCGCCCGCTGGACAAGGGAAGCGATGCCGGGACGGCGCGTGACCTGGAAATGGTCATGGATATCCCGGTCAAGCTGACCGTGGAGCTGGGCCGCACCAAGCTCACCATCAAGCAACTGCTGGAACTCGCCCAGGGTTCGGTGATCGAGCTCGACGGCCTGGCCGGCGAGCCCATGGACATCCTGATCAACGGCTACCTGATCGCTCAGGGTGAAGTGGTGGTGGTGGATGACAAGTACGGCATCCGTATCACTGAGATCATCACGCCCTCCGAAAGGGTTCAGAAACTCAACCGATGAGAGACACTCCCTCCTCCGAGGCCCAGGCCACAGGCCTGGAGTCGCTGGCTGTCGGCGGCGATGCGCTGGTGGGCATGGCAACGCTTGGCAAGACCGCTGCCGCCCTGGGGCTGGTCATCGCCATCATCCTGGTCTGCACGGCGCTGCTCAAGCGCTGGGGGCCACAGCGGCGAGCGGCCGGCGGCCATCTGCAGGTCGTTGGCAGTACCGTGCTGGGCAGCCGCGAGCGCCTGGTGATCGTGGAGGTCGAAGGCACCTGGCTGGTCCTCGGCGTGGGGGGAGGTCAGATCAACAAGCTGCATGAACTGGCGGCCCCCGAGCGCCCCCGCGAGCCCGAAAGCGTCGAACTGCAGGGAGAGCGTTTTGCCACTCGCTTCGCCCGTGCCCTGAAGCAGAACGCCGGACTGGGAGGCCCCGGTCGGGGAACGTCATGATTCACCCTGCACTGCCCAATAACCGGCCCAAGACCCGGCACAAGGCCCTGCTTGCCCTGCTGGGGGCCTGCCTGCTGATGGCCCTGCCGCTCACGGCGGTCGCCCAGCAACTCCCCGGTATCGTCAGCCAGCCGCTGGAGGATGGCGGCCAGCAGTGGTCGATCCAGCTGCAGACCCTGCTGCTGCTCAGCGCCATGGCCTTCCTGCCGGCGGCACTGCTGATGATGACCGGCTTTACCCGTATCATCATCGTGCTGAGCCTGCTGCGTACCGCCATGGGTACCCAGGCGACGCCGCCCAATCAGGTACTGCTCGGCCTGGCGCTGTTCCTGACCTTCTTCGTCATGTCGCCGGTGTTTTCCATCGTCTACGAAACGGCCTGGGTACCGCTCACCGGCGACGAGATCAATTTCGACGAGTTCCTGCTGCTGGCACAGCAGCCGTTCCGCGAGTTCATGCTGGCCCAGACCCGGGAGCCCGACCTGGCCCTGTTCGCCCGACTGGCGGAAATCGGCCCCATGCAGGGGCCAGAGGATGTGCCGCTACGGATCCTTGTGCCGGCATTCGTGACCAGTGAACTGAAGACGGCGTTCCAGATCGGCTTCACCATTTTCATTCCCTTTCTGATCATCGACCTGGTGGTGGCCAGTACCCTGATGTCGCTGGGCATGATGATGGTGCCACCGGCCACGATCTCCCTGCCTTCAAGCTGATGCTGTTCGTGCTGGTGGACGGCTGGCAGCTGATCATCGGCTCGCTGGCGGAAAGTTTCTACATCTAGCCAAGAACCCAGTCGACACCCCGCTGTCGGCAAGGAGCAACGTATGACACCGGAAATGGTAATGGGCACCGCCTACCAGGGAATGCGCGTCACGCTGCTCCTGGCCGGCCCACTGTTGATCACCGCACTGCTGACCGGCCTGACCGTGAGCCTCTTCCAGGCCGCCACCCAGATCAACGAGATGACCCTCTCCTTCATCCCCAAGATCCTGGGTGTCTTTACCGTATTGGTATTCGCCGGCCCCTGGCTGCTGAAGCTGATCACCGATTTCACCCGCAACCTGTTCACCAGCATCCCCAGCATGTTGATGTGAGACCGCCATGGTCGAGGTGACCTTTGCCCAGCTACATGGCTGGCTGGTAATTCTGTTCTGGCCCTTCGTGCGGATTACCTCCTTCCTGGTTGCCTCGCCGCTCTGGGGCCACTCCAGCGTACCCAACCAGGCCAAGATCGGCCTGGCATTCCTCGTTACGATGGTCATCGCACCGGTACTGCCCGCCATGCCGGATGTGCCAATCGTCTCCTGGGCCGGCTTCGGCCTGATGGTGGAGCAGATGCTGATCGGCATCGCCATTGGCCTGGTCATGCACGTGGTATTCGCCGTGGTGCAGGCTGCGGGGGAGTTCATCGGCCTGCAGATGGGCCTGGCCTTCGCCACCTTCTTCGATACCGGCAGCGGCACCAACACCATGATCCTGTCGCGTATCTTCTTCATGATCACGCTGCTGATGTTCCTGGCCCTGGGCGGTCACCTGATGGTGCTGGAAGCGCTGGCCACCAGCTTCCATAGCCTGCCGGTCGGCATCGGCGCCTTCAACCCGGCGGCCTTCGAGATGCTGGTGCGCTACGGTGGCACCATCTTCATCGCCGGCATGTCACTGGCGCTGCCATTGGTCGGCTCGCTGCTGATCATCAACCTCGCCATGGGTATCCTCAATCGCTCGGCGCCGCAGCTGACGGTATTCAATATCGGCTTCCCCACCTCGCTGACCGTGGGCCTGACCCTGTTGATGGTGCTGATGACCGACATGGGCCGCTTCCTCCAGCGCCTGTTCAGCAACGGGCTGCAGTTCATGTACCAGTTCATCGATATGCTGGCTCCCCTGGGGACCTGATTCACTTGCCTCGCGACGCAGAGTCGGAGCGTCGAACCGAGCGCTCCAACAGCGATTCTCTCCACCCACGGTGCACACCCTCTTGTTGGAGGAAGCTTCAGCTCACGACTGGAGGCTGAAAGCCTCCCGGCGGTATAGCCAACATTCGCGACCATCACCGACGTTTCAACCTCCGCCAAGGCGCCTGGCGGCACCAGTCGCGATGGAAACCAGCGCTCCAACAGCGATTCTCTCCACCCAAGGTGCATACCCTCTTGTTGGAGGAAGCTTCAGCTCACGACTGGAGGCCGAAGGACTCCCGGCGGTGTTGCGACGTTCTCGACCCTCACCGACGTTTCAATCTCCCTCAAACCACCCTTCCGCTATGCAGCCTGCGCAGAACCAGAGTGAAAAGAACCAAAAAAAAAGCCGCCCAGACAACCCGAGGCGGCAAAAAGACCGGGCAAACGCCCGGTCTTCAGGGAACATGACATCTGCACATGAAGGTTACATGAAGTTGAACAACGACAAGCCCTTCACATCGACAAAGGCCTTCTGTGCCGCCTGCAGGCCGACCTGGCGCAGGCTGTACTCGGCAATGGCCTCGTTGTAGTCCAGGTCCACCAGGTCGGAGAGCGTCTTGTCATAATTCATCATGCGATTACTGCCCACGGCGTCGACCACATCCAGCTCGTTTAGACGCGCCCCCATGGAGGCCCGCACGGTGAGGACGTTGTCGAGGCTATTGTCCAGCTCACGCATCACGGAATTGATCGTATTGCGGAAGTGGGCGCGATTCTCGGGCTGGCCCTGCTGGTCCATCTCCAGCACGTCGATGGCATCCTTCAGCGACTTGAACAGGTCCTGGTTGGCGCCTTCTGCATTGGCGGGACGCAGTTGGATCTGATCGCCCACCTCAGGCTCACCCTGCAGGGTGATACTGACGCCGCCGAAGCTGACCGCCTGGCCGGATTCATAGAGTTCATCGGCGACAAGGGTGCTAGCTACCGTACCATCATCATTCAAAATATTGACTGAATATACAGATTTGCCATCTACATCTTCATTGAATACAAGCTGCATAGGCTTGCCAAAATCGGCATTACCCGGATCGACACGACTCGGGCCGCTAAAAGCGACTGAACCCTGGTTGCGCTCGAACCCCGCCTGGGTACCAATGCTGTCAGCACCGGTATCTCGCTCCGCACGAGCCACATAACCGGCCCCACTGGGCACGCTCTGGAAGATCGACTTGCCGTTATCAGCCACCGGCAGCAGACGGGAGGCATCGATGCGCTGCTCGCGTGTGTTCTCGTCGCCTTGATACTGTGTACCTTGAACACCTTCACCCGACGTACGGGCAAAGGGCGGGGCATCGTCATTATAGCCGCCGAACAGGTAGCGGCCGTTGCCGTCGGTGGCGTTGGCCTGTCCGATCAGCGTCTCGTAGATGCCCCGCAGCTCACTTGCCACCGACTGGCGGTCGACGTCGCTCAAGGTATCGCTTGCGGCCTGGACCAGCAGCGTCTTGGCGCTGGTCACGGCATCACTGACGCTGTTGAGCACGCTTTCCGCCTGTGACAGCGAGTTGCGGGCGGAGACCCGGGCATCGGCGAACTGCTGGGTGATGGCCTTGGCCTGGGAGACGCCCACGGCCCGCGACGAGGCCTGCGGGTCGTCCGAGGGATTGACCACCCGGCGTCCGCTGGCGATCTGCTGACCGACCTTGAGAAAGTCGCCCTGCTGGCGGTTCATGGACGAGACGCTCTGCTCGAACATGGTGACGGTGCTGATACGCATCGCGCTGGACTCCCTTCGAATCAGTTACGCAGGCCGAGGATGGTATCGAAGACCGTGGAAGCGGTATCGATCACCCGGGCATTGGCGGAATAGAACTGCTGGTAGCGGATCAGATTGGCCGCCTCTTCATCCAGGTTGACCCCGGATTCGGACTGCTGGACCGCCTTGAGCTGAGCGGTGAGCCCCTGGCGAGCCTCGAGGTTGACCTTGACGATATTGGTCTGGTTGCCCACGTCGCTGACCATGCCGCCGTAGGCTGGCTAAGCGATGACCGCCCCGCTACCAGCGACTGGCTCTGCAGGTTCTGCAGGGCCAGGGCATTGCGGTTATCACCGGTGCCGGAGTCGTCGATTGAGAGAGAGAGGCTCGCAGCTTCATCTTCGCCCGGCACGCTGTCGACGACGAACTCAATACCCTCGAGGTTGATGCGATCTCCCGCCACGATGCCCACGTCATCATCGTAGGGTTCACCGTTGACCGTGAACAGGCTGTGGTCAGCCGGAGCAGAGACGGTTGTCACACCACCCGCCGCCGTTTCCAGGGTAAAGTCATGCGCAGTGCCGTTTGCAAAAGCCCCCGCCTCGGCACGCAGGCCCGAGACGGCAAGGTCACCCGATGACGCCACGAAGTTTCCAGCGGCAATTTTATCCAGATCGACGATCTGCGACTCCATATTGGCCGTTGCACGGCGCACCGGCTGCACCTCGAAGCGGTCGCCATTCTGGGGAGTCTCAGAAAATGTCAGGCTGATACCCCCAAAGCCCAGCGTGCCATTTCCTGCGTCCCACTCGATCTGATCGGCAGCTAGTTGCTGGCCATTGTCCTTGCGAGTCACCTGCGGATCGCCAGCATTATCAAAGCGCACCGTATAGTCGGTCGCACGCAGCTGGTCGATATTCGCTGCATCGAAGCTGGTGGCCACGATCTCCGCCTCGCCGGTATTGCGCGGATGGGAGTAGGCCTGGGGCTGACCAATACTGAAGAAATCCTCGCCCTGATTGCCATCGAGGTCCTGGCCAAAGCGGTGTTGCTCGTTGAACCCCGTCACCAGGGAGACTGCCAGCTGACCGATCTGGTTCTGGGTCTTGTCCAGGGTCTCGGCGCGGAAGGTCATCAGGCCACCCAGGGTGCCGCCCTTGATGGTATCTTCGGGCATTGCCACCAGCTTGCCGCCGGAGTCCCGATAGCCCAGCACGGTGCGCTGCGGGTCGTTGGGTGCATCCATCGCTTCGAGACGGTAGTGGTTGGTGCCGGCCACCAGGGGCTGCCCGTTGGGCAGGCTGATGTTGTAGGACTTGCCGTCCTGAATGTTCAGCCGGATATCCATGCGCTCGCTGAGCTCATGAACCAGCTGGTCGCGCTGGTTGAGCAGGCTGTTGGGCGCTTCGCCGCTGCGCGCACGGGCCAGGGCGATCTCGCGATTGAGGGTCGCCATCTGCTCGGTCATGTTGTTGATCTGGGTGACTTCGTCACTGATCTGGCCGTTGATGCCCTCCTGCATGTCCTGCAGGTAGCCATCGAAGGCACGGAACTGGGCGGCCAGGGTATTGGCCGTACCCAGCACGCCTTGGCGCGCGGCGGGATCGGACGGGGCACCGGCCAGGTCCTCCAGGGAGGAAAAGAAGTTCTGCATCAGCGGCGCCAGCCCTGCTTCACGGTCGGCGAGCAGGTTGTCGATCTGACTGATCTGGTTCTCGTAGGTGGCAAGCGCACTCGACGAGCTGGTGGCGGCGTTCAGCTGTGAGGCCACGAACTGGCTGAACTGACGCTGGATATCGTTGACCTGGACGCCACCCGCGGTAGCGCCCTGCTGGCCCAGAATCGTCAGCTCACGATTGTAGCCCGGCGTATAGACATTGCTGATGTTGTTGCTGGTGGTATTCAGCGCATTCTGAGCGGCATTCAGGCCGCTGAGACCGATAGAGAACATGCTCATGGTGTTGTTTCCTTATCGCCAATGCTCGAATTATCGGCCTTTACACGCAAAACTTTAGGCTCATCGCAGCCAGTCGCGATGGGAACTCGGAGCGCCGAACCGAGCGCTCCAACAATGATACTTTCCTCCAACGGTGCCACGCCGCGCTGTAGGAGGAATCTTCAGATCACGACTGGAGGCGTAAGCCTCCCCGGCGGTGTTGTCCGGGGTCGGCGGTAACCGCTGACGTCGAAGCCTCCGCCGGGCGCCTGGCGGCGCCAGTCGCGATGGGAACCAGCGCTCCAACACGCGACCTTCCACAATACAGCCAGCCGAACGGATTCACGCGAGTCTGCGATGAACCGAGCTGTAGCGCCTCAATAGCGCAGGAAGACCAGCGAGTCGTTGCCACCCTGGGCGACCTGCGGCCCCATACTATCCATGATCGAAATCAGCTTGTCAGCGTAGGCCGGGTCGGTGGCGTAGCCCCCGGCCTGCAGCGCCCTGGCCGCCTGTTCGGCACTGCCCGCCGTGGTCACCGCCGCATAACGCGGGTTGTTGCCGATCAGGTTGGCATAGTCGGTGAAGGCCTCCTCGAAGGAGCCGTAGACCCGGAAGGCGTCGACGATACGGGTTCGCTTGCCGTTGATGTATTCGTGGGTCGTCACATCCGTGGTGGGGCCACGCCAGCTGCTGCCGGCCTTGATGCCGAAGAGGTTATGGCTGTTGCTGCCGTCGGCCCTGGCGATCTCGTGACGTCCCCAGCCGGTTTCCAGCGCTGCCTGGGCCAGGATCAATTCGGCCGGCACGCCGGTACGCCGACTGGCTGCCTGGGCGGGTGCAGTGAGCTTGTCCATGAAGCGCGTCACATGCTCACCGCTCTGGCCACGGCTACGTGATTCGGCGGCACTGGCAGCAGGCGCCGTGGCGCTACGCAAAGACTCCGTTCCCGCCGCTGCCGACGTTGCCGGCAAAGCGTCCACCGCGCTCATGAAGCCTCCGCGGGCGGTCTCCAGCTCGTCGAGGAAGCTGGCGGGCGGCGCTTCGGTCATGCTGTCGACACGGCCCTCACCATCTTTCTCATCCTCGACCCCATCCTCCTCGGCAGGCTGCAGTGCATCCTTGAGGACACGTGGCGTACCGCGAGGAATGCCGGCAATCAGCTCGTTGAGCTCACGATCGACTTCCTGCGCCTGGCGACCCGCCCCGACTCCCTGACTCTGCAGCTGGGCAACCAGATGATCGGCCAGGCCAATGCCGCGGCC
>NZ_AZQX01000198.1:0-6978 GCF_000568385.1 Halomonas sp. BC04 | reverse complement strand
CGACCATGGCTGGCCGCGGGACAACGCCTGCGGACGCACACCCCAGTCCAACGCTTCCCTGGCGGATGGCCGGGCATTTCAGCGGGAGCGGCGCCTGCTGCCGCTGGCGGCGGCCTGCCATGAGCGGGGGCTGCTGGATGCCGGACTGCGCGAACGACTCGAGCGCATCGCCCACGACCTGGAAACATGGTTGCCCGATGCCCCGGCGAGCCTGGTGCATGGCGACCTCTGGTCGGGCAATGTCCTCTACACGCCAAACGGCCCGGCCATCATCGACCCGGCAGTCTATCGGCATTATCCCGAGGTGGACCTGGCCATGCTGACGCTGTTCGGCGCGCCCTCCGACGCCTTCTTCGAGGCCTACTGGGAGGGAAGCCGGCCCGATGACTGGCTACGGCGCGAGGCGCTCTTTCAGCTCTATCCGCTGCTCAATCACCTGCTACTGTTCGGCGGGGGGTATCGCGACGCAGTTGCCCGAGCCACGGCCCGGGTCGAGTCGGGCGGCTGATCAGGCAGGCGAACCCCGTTATCCGCCTATACTGAGATGTGTCTATCGGGGGCGGGCGGACGCACCGCCTGCGGAATGTGGAAGGAGAGCGTGATGCACATTCTCGTCAGGCGGTTGTCGCTACTACTGCTTCTGGTGCTGCCGGTTCTCGGCCTCGCCGACGAGGCGTCGACGGCACCGGGTGACCGGAATGTCTTCTGGCATCCCCCTTACCTGATAATCGATGTGCCCCATCAGCCGCCGGTCTCGGTGGTGCTACCCGGCCCACTGCTACCCTGGCAGCAGGGATACTGGCATCGGGCACCGTCGCCGCCTCACCCGCCAAGCCCGCCTGGCGTGTTTCTGCGCCACGGGATGTGGCGCGACGATGTGGCCAGGCAGGGCTCCGAGGCTGAAGAGCGCCGGGAAGCGGCGCGTATTGAATCCCATGCCGGCGGTACGGTCACGCGCAACCGCGGGCATCGCGGCAGCCGTATCGAAACCCATCCGGGTGGCACGGTCACCCGCAGCCGTTCCCGGGGAGAGTAGCGACCGCCTGGCGACAACTCTCCTGGTGAAAAGGGCCATGCGGCAACCGGGGCTGGCGGACTAGTCAGTACCCTTCAGACGACTCTCCCGCTTCAGCCAGGCGGCCATGCGTCGCCACCAGGCGTTCCCGTGGGTCTGCGGGTAGGGTGGCAGTCGTTGCCGTTGAGGTCGGGTGAGAAACTCGGCGATGGGGGCGACCTGGCTGTCACGATCGAGCATCGGGGCGTGGCCGCAGTCGGGCACCTCCAGGGTGACCAGGCCGGGCTGCGCCTCGGCCATGCTCAGGACGCTATCGGCATCCAGCAAGGGCGATTCGGCGCCGCGTACCACCATCAGCGGGCAGCGGATCGCCCGCCAGTCGGCCCAGCTGTTGCGTGGCGTGTCGTGGATGAATTGCTCGCCGATCCGCGGATCGTAGTGGTACGTCCAGCTGCCGTCGGGCAGGCGCCGGGCACTGCCCAGTGCCAGCCGGCGCCAGGCATCGTCGCCCTCGATACCGAAGCCCCCATAGTGAGCGCGTAGCTCCTCCTCCAACTGGCTGAAGGTGGCGAAGTGATGCGGCCTGCCGAAATAGAGGGCCAGCTGGGCCAGGCCGTCGGTATTCAGCTCGGGACCGACGTCGTTTAGCACCAGGCGTTCGATGCGATGCGCGCTGTCGGCCTCGGCTGCCAGCAGCATCCCCAGCAGCCCGCCCATGGAAGTGCCCACCCAGGCACCCGTTCCAGCGAGAAGTGATCCAGCACGGCCAGTGCCGCTGTCTTGTAGCGGCGATAGAGATAGTCCTGGGCGGGCATGGGCGACCAGCTGGAAAAGCCGCGGCCCGGGGTGTCAGGTGCCAGCACTCGCCACTCGGGGCCGAGCGCACGGGCAAACCCTTCGAAATCGCCACCGTGCCGTGCCAGGCCATGCCAGGCGACCACGGTCCTCGGTGCATCGGGATGCCAGATGCGTACCGCCACCTCCATTCCTCGCAGTGGAACCAGTTCCAGTGCATCCATGGTTGTCTCCATCAAATCACCTATGCTGCCATGCAGCATAGTCTTTTTCCCCCTCATTTGCCTCACTGATGGAATCGCTCACCAAGCAACGGAAGACCTTGTGCAAGGCTAGTATACATACAAGGTTGTAGCTATAATCCGTCGCATGCTAATTACCCGCCATGCGCGCCCCTCTGTTGGGCGTGTTTTCCCTGACGAACCACGATATGCAGCGGAGACCTGATATGCACCTGTCACCCCCGGGAGGGCGGTTACCCGTGAAATGGATTCTGTCGCTTGGTCTGCTGGCCACGCTGCTGGCTGGTTGTGAGCAGGGCGACAACGCCGGTGGCAATGCCATGGGAGGCGGCGAGCGTCCTCCTCCCCAGGTCAGCGTGCTGGGTGTCGAGCCACGCTCTGTCGATGTGGTCGAGGAGTATGCCGCCCGCGTACGCGGCTCCCGGGAGGTGGAGGTACGTGCGCGGGTGCAGGGCATCCTCGAGGAGCGTCTCTACACCGAGGGGCAGGTGGTCGATGAGGGCGAGCCGCTGTTTCATATCGACCGGGAGCCCTACGAGATCGAGCTTCAGCGAGCGCAGGCGGAGCGGGCGAATGCCCAGGCAGAACTGAACCAGGCCCGGCGCGAGTGGCAGCGTATCTCGACGCTCTACAACCAGAATGCGGTCAGTGAGCGGGAGCGTGACACGGCGCTGTCGGCCCGTGAGCTTGCCGAGGCCCGCTTGGCGCTCACCGAGACCGGGGTGGCGAATGCCGAGTTGAACCTGGACTACACCCAGGTTCGTGCTCCCCTGGCCGGAATGACCGGGCTCGAGAGCTTTCCGGAAGGGAGTCTGATCGAGCGAGGTACGCTGTTGACCACCGTGACCCAGCAGGATCCCGTCCACGTGCGCTTCTCGCTGCCCGAGGGCGACGCCGCATTGCAGCGAGCCGCCCGCCGGGCCATGACCGCCAGTGATGGAGACCATCAGCGTGAGGCAGTGCTGATCCTCCCCGATGCCAGCGAGTATACCGAGACCGGTATCGTCGATTTCACCGCCAGCACCATCGATCCTCGCACCGGCAGCGTCTCGGCCCGGGCCGTCTTTCCCAACGCCGATGGCGACGTGGTGCCAGGCCAGTTCGTGCGTATCAGGCTGAAGGTGCAGACGCTCGATGATATCTTCCTGATACCCCAGGAGGCGGTGGGCCAAGGCCCCGACGGGGCGCGAGTCTTTGTGGTGGTCGACGATGCTGCGGTATCACGCACCGTCGAACTTGGGCCCATCGTCGACAGTCGCCAGGTGGTGCTGGCGGGGCTCGAGCCGGGCGATCGCCTGGTGGTCAATGGCCAGGTCGCCCTGCAGGACGGCATGCCGGTCCAGGCCAATGAGGTCGAGAGCCACGAAGCGGCCCTGGAGGAAGCGGCGAACACCGAGGCTTCTTCCGCCGAACTTGGGCCTGACGACGCCGAGGCCGCTGTTCAGGCCGACGAGGAGGCATGATGCTGAGGCTATTCATCGATCGGCCGATCTTTGCCTCGGTCATCTCCCTGATCATCGTGCTGGCCGGCCTCGCCGCCCTGAGGGCGCTGCCGGTGGAGCAGTACCCCGACGTGGTCCCGCCCCAGGTGGTGGTCCAGGCCCAGTATCCCGGTGCCAGCGCTGAGGTGATTGCCGAGGCCGTTGCCGCGCCGCTGGAGCAGGAGATCAACGGCGTCGATAACATGCTCTACATGGAGTCGAGCGCCACCGACGCCGGCAGCCTGCAGATCACCGTTTCTTTCGAGATGGGCACCGACCCCGACCAGGCGGCGATCAACGTCAATAACCGGGTACAGGCCGCGACGGCCCGGCTGCCCCAGCAGGTGCGCAATCAGGGGGTGCGCGTCGAGGCACGCTCCACCAACCTGCTGATGGTGCCGGTGATGTACTCGCCGGATGGCAGCCAGGATCCGCTGTTTATCTCCAACTACGCACTGCTCAACGTACTCGACGAGCTGGTACGGATCCCGGGGGTGGGGGACGCTTCGCTATTTGGCGCCCAGGACTACTCCATGCGCATCTGGCTCTCCCCGGACAAGCTGGCTCAGTTCGATCTGACGCCGTCCGAGGTGGCCGGTGCCATTCGTGAGCAGAACGCCCAGTTCGCCGCCGGCAGGCTGGGGGCCGAGCCGGCGCCCGAGGACCAGGCCTTCACCTTCACGGTGACCACCCGCGGCCAGCTCTCCGACCCCGAGGAGTTCGAGCGGATCATCCTGCGCGCCGACGAGGAGGGCGGCACCCTGCGCCTTGGCGACGTGGCCCGTGCCGAACTGGGGGCCCAGAACTACGCCTTTACCGCCACCTACAACGGGCAGGCGGCGGTGCCCATGGGCGTCTACCTGCAGCCGGGCGCCAATGCACTGGATACCGCCACGGCGGTGCGCGAGGCGCTGGATGCAGTGGCCGATCGCTTCCCCCCGGGCGTCGAGTATACCGTGCCCTACGACACCACCGAGTTCGTCGCGATCTCCATACGCGAGGTGTTCATCACCCTGCTGATGGCGGTGGGCCTGGTGGTGCTGGTGACCTTCCTGTTCCTGCAGCACCTGCGTGCCACCTTGATTCCCGTGATCGCCATTCCGGTATCGCTGATCGGCACCTTCGCCGGCATGCTGGCATTGGGCTTCTCGGTCAACCTCTTGACCCTGTTCGGCCTGGTCCTGGCCATCGGCATCGTGGTGGACAACGCCATCATCGTGCTGGAAAACGTCGATCGTCTCATCAACGAGCAGGGCATGCGCGCCCGTGAGGCCTCCATCGAGACCATGAAGCAGGTGGCCGGTGCGGTGGTGTCATCGACGCTGGTGTTGGTGGCGGTATTTGCCCCGGTGACTTTCCTCGGTGGCCTGACCGGAGAGCTCTATCGCCAGTTCGCGGTGACCATTGCGATCTCGGTGGTGGTGTCCGGCGTCGTGGCGCTGACATTGACCCCTGCCATGTGTGCCATGCTGCTCGACAAGCAGTCCCACTCCGTGGCCAAGCCGTTCCAGTGGTTCAATGCGGGCTTCGACCGACTGACCCGTGGGTTCAGCTGGCTGGTGAGCAAGCTGCTGCGCCATGCAGTGATCGGCGTGCTGCTGTTCGTCGGCGTACTTGCACTGACGCTGTTCTCCCTGTCTCGTTTGCCCCCGGGCCTGGTGCCCCAGGAGGATCAGGGCGTGGCACTGGTGGTCTATCAGTTGCCTGCCGTCTCGGCACTGGGTCGCACGGAGGCCGTGCGCGACCGGGTATCGGCCATGCTCATCGACATGGACGA
This sequence comes from Halomonas sp. BC04, assembly GCF_000568385.1. Taxonomy (NCBI): domain Bacteria; kingdom Pseudomonadati; phylum Pseudomonadota; class Gammaproteobacteria; order Oceanospirillales; family Halomonadaceae; genus Halomonas; species Halomonas sp. BC04. The sequence goes on along the minus strand of NZ_AZQX01000198.1, from coordinate 1,668 downwards.
GGTCGATGAATTCACCAGTTTCGCCGGCTTCGACATCATCGCCGGTTCGCTTCGCAGCAATACCGGGGTGGGCTTCGCCAACCTGGCGGACTGGAACGACCGCCGCGGGCCGGGCCAGGACGCCCAGTCGCTCACCCGCCGCATCATGGGCATGGGCGCCGGCATTCCGGAAGCCAACGTGTTCGCCTTTACCCCGCCACCCATCATGGGACTGTCGCTCACCGGGGGCGTCGAGGGCTACCTGCAGGTCCGCGGTGATGCCACCCCCCAGGAGATCCAGGCGATTGCCGGCGAACTGGCCGCAGCCGCCAACGCGCGGCCCGAGCTGACCAACGCCCGTACCACCCTGGACACCAGCATTCCCCGCTTCACCGCCGAGGTGGACCGCGAGAAGGCGCGGGCCATGGGCGTGCCGATCAACCAGATCTTCGAGACCATGCAGAGCACCTTCGGTGCGCTCTACGTCAACGACTTCACCCTGGCCGGCCGCAACTGGCAGGTGAACCTGCAGTCGGAGGGCGAGTTCCGCAGCAGGCCGGAGGACCTCAACAAGGTCTTCGTGCGCTCGGAGTATGGCGAGATGCTGCCGCTGAGTTCCCTGGTGACGCTGGAGCGTGCCCCAGGGCCGGACATCATCAACCGCTTCAATGTCTATCCGGCGGCCAAGTTCATGGCCGACGCGGCGCCGGGCTACACCACCGGCCAGGCCAAGGCGGCCATGGACGAGGTGGCGGCACAGGTACTGACCCAGGGCAACACCCAGCTCGGCTGGATCGGCGAGGCCTTCCAGCTCGACGCCGCCGCCGGTGCCGGCGGGCTGGCCTTCGGGCTGGGCATGATCATGGTGCTGCTGATCCTGGCGGCCCAGTACGAGCGGCTGACACTGCCGCTGGCGGTGGTGACGGCGGTGCCGTTCGGGGTGCTGGGGGCGGCGCTTGCGGCGATGCTGCGTGGCTTCCCAAATGATGTCTACTTCCAGGTCGGGCTGCTGGTGCTGATCGGCCTGGCCGCCAAGAACGCCATCCTGATCGTCGAGTTCGCCGCCCAGAACCGGCGCGCGGGGATGAGCTCCACCGATGCGGCGCTGGCCGCGGCACAGCAGCGCTTCCGGGCGATCCTGATGACGGCGCTGACCTTCATCATCGGCTCGCTGCCGCTGGTCTTCGCCACCGGCGCGGGGGCTGCCAGCCGTCAGGAAATCGGCACCGTGGTGGTGGGGGGCATGCTGCTGGCGAGCTCCCTGGCCCTGATCTTCGTGCCGCTGGCCTACAAGCTGCTGGAGGACCTGGGAACCTGGCGGCGCGATCGCAAGGCAAGCCGCCAGGAAGAGGAGCCGACCCATGCGTAACCGCCCACTGCTTCGCAACGGTCGTCTGCCTGCACTGGCATTGGCCACGGCACTGCTGGCCGGGTGTGCCATGGGGCCCGATTATCGGGCCCCCGAGCTGGCGCTGCCCGATGAGTGGCCCGAGCATGTGATGCTCTCCGCCGAGGACCGTGAGGAGTGGCAGAGCTGGTGGACCCGCTTCGAGGACCCGGCACTGGACAGGCTGGTCGAGCGGGCGGTCGACGACAACCTGGATATCCGCCTGCAGCTGGCGCGCATAGAGGAGGCGCGTGCGCGCCTGGGCCTGGCCCGGGCCGAACAGCTGCCCTCGGTGGGCGCCC
>NZ_AZQX01000197.1:0-17301 GCF_000568385.1 Halomonas sp. BC04 | reverse complement strand
GAAAGATACTGGTTTCGGATTTTCGCTTTCTGATAAGGTATATGCCTTTTCCTTCACCCTGGCAAAGTTGATGGTTGCACGAGGACTTTCGATTACCGGTTCGCTGGATGTTCTAAGGAGACGAAGAAATAAGGCACCGTTGTCCCAAGACGAAAAAGACTTTTTTCTGGAAGAAATAAAGTACATAAAAGATATTGACCTTCCTGTATAGTACCTTTCTTATTTTTCCCGAGATTTTAATTGAAGAGGAAAAAATGAAGCGTATTGCATTTGTCGTAGCCGCACCAGCTACCGCAGAGATTTTTTTGCGTGGTCACATTGCTGCCTTGGGAGAGCGCTATCAGGTGGATTTGATCGCAAATCTGCATCAACACTATCCATTATCTGTTTCGGCCAATAAAATAATTCATGCTCCAATCCATAGAAGTATCAATGTTTGGCTTGATTTTATGGCCCTTCTCGCACTCATCAGAATTTTTTCAAAGAATCGCTACGATGCTGTTCATTCTGTAACACCGAAGGCAGGATTATTGACAATGATAGCCGCTTGGGTGACTCGGGTGCCAGTCCGAAACCATACTTTCACTGGACAGGTGTGGGTAACACGAGCTGGCTTACCACGGAATCTTCTCCGCTCACTTGATAAGCTGGTTTATAGTATTTCCACGCATTCGTTGGTAGACAGCCACTCTCAACGAGATTTCCTCCTCACTGAGAAAGTCATTCAGCGAAAGAAGTCATCAGTGCTGGCTAATGGTTCTATATCGGGGGTAAACGTTGACCGTTTCAAACCTGATTCTGGAATGAGGAAAATTATACGAGATAAATATGGAGTCTCTGATAATGACTTGGTTTTCTTGTTTCTTGGGCGAATTAACCCTGACAAAGGGGTTCCTGAGCTGATTTCTGCCTTCCGAAGAGTTTCCAAAGTCTACACTGAGGCGAAGCTGCTGATTGTGGGGGAGGATGAGTCAGGCATGTTTGATGATGGCTCTATTGAGGACTCATTTATGGGTAAGCTCATACGTGTTGGCTGCACTAGTGAACCAGAGGCCTATTTTAATGCGGCGGATGTGTTTTGTTTGCCCAGCCATAGAGAAGGGTTTGGTTCCGTTTTGATAGAGGCTGCAGCTTGTGGAGTGGCTAGTATCGCGTCAAACATCTATGGCATTTCTGATGCATTAGTTGATAATAGAACAGGGCTTCTCCATTCTGTAAAATGCGAGGAGGATTTGATTGCGAAGATGATCGTTCTTGTTTCAAATCCTCGCTTAAGAAAACAGCTGGCTAACGCAGCGATGCTGCGTGCTCGTGGTGAGTTTTCGTCTTCTGTATTGGAGCAGGAGTTGGTTGCATTTTACGAGAAGGTTTTTCTAGATGGTGAATTTACTTCTTTCTATCGTTGATTGGTAATGTAAATGTAGGGCAAAGTTTGTAATGTATTAAATTATGCTTATTAGAGCATGTCGGTCATTGTAAGTAATGTGAAGGACGGCAAAAACCTTTTCTTTACCCACTTGAATCTAGATGAATTCAACGATTTCTAGTTCAATTTTATCGTGGTGGAAAAATGCTGAAAGGACCCTTTTCCCCTTGGCCTTCCTATTCTAAAGAAGAGGCCCAAGCAGTGCAGCGTGTTTTGCTTTCCAACAAAGTAAATTACTGGACAGGTACTGAGGGGCGTGAATTTGAGCGAGAGTTTGCCCATTTCGCCGGTACAGACTATGCCATTGCCGTATCCAATGGCACGACGGCACTAGACCTTGCCTTGAAGGGGCTCGGTATCGGTAGGGAGGGCAGCAGCGGACGTGACGAGGTGATCGTCACTCCACGCACATTCCTGGCCTCGGCTTCTTGCATCGTCACTGCTGGCGGGGTGCCGATATTTGCGGATGTGGATCGCCATTCCCAGAACATCACTGCTGAGACGGTAGCCAAGAAGATCTCTCCTGACACCCGAGCGATCATCGCTGTTCACTTAGCCGGTTGGCCTTGCGAAATGGATGAGTTGATGGCGCTCGCTGCAAAGCATGGTCTCTACGTAATCGAGGACTGTGCACAGGCACACGGTGCCACTTACCGCGGCCGTAGGGTGGGAAGCATTGGCCATGTTGGCTGCTGGTCGTTTTGCCAGGACAAGATTATGACCACTGGCGGAGAAGGTGGCATGGTCACTACCAATGATAAAGCTCTATGGAAAAAGATGTGGAGCTACAAGGACCATGGCAAGAGTTGGGAAGCGATATACGAACACGAGTCGCCACCCGGGTTTCGCTTGTTCCACGAAAATTTTGGCACAAATTGGCGACTGACTGAAATTCAATCGGTCATCGGGCGTATTCAGCTTGCTCGAATGCCTGAATGGAAGGCAACTCGCCTATCTAATGCTCAACGTATCTGGCTCGCAGCGAGTGAATGCGCTGGGCTCAGGGTGCCTAGTGTGCCTGAGCATATCGATCATGCGGCTTACAAGTGCTATGTCTTCGTGGAGCCGGAACAGTTGGACGATGGTTGGGACCGCGAGCGCATCATGCAAGAGATCGTCACCAGAGGCGTCCCATGCTTTTTTGGTTCGTGTTCTGAGGTTTACCTGGAGAAAGCTTTTGATGGCACCGGTTGGCGCCCAGCGAAGCCGCTACCAGTTGCACGCGAGTTGGGGGAAACAAGCTTGATGTTTCTTTGCCATCCTACGCTTACCGATGCTGAGATCGACAAGACCTGCCAGGTACTGAAAAGTGTGATGGACTTGGCAGCCAAGCCGCAGAGGACTCAATGGAAGTTATGGTAACCGGTGGGGCTGGCTACATTGGCTCGCATACGATTCTCTCGCTGCTCGAAGATGGGTATGAAGTTGTGGTGTTGGACAACCTCTGCAACGCCTCCCGAGAACCACTGCGCCGAGTAGAATGCTTGGTTGGCCGTGAGCTTGCTTTTATCGAAGGGGATGTTCGGGACCGCACGCTGCTGGATCGGCTGTTCAGTGAGTATTCGATTAGCGCGGTGATTCACTTTGCTGGCCTCAAGGCGGTAGGCGAAAGTGTACAGCAGCCGCTTGCTTACTACGAGAACAATGTGGCTGGCACTGTGACTCTCTGCCAGGCCATGCAGGCAGCGGGAGTTACTCGTTTAGTGTTTAGCTCCTCGGCAACCGTGTATGGCGATGGCCACCCCATGCCGTTGCACGAAGGTCTGACCACTGGAACACCCACTAACCCTTATGGCCGGTCGAAGCTGATGGTGGAAGAGTTACTTCGTGACTTGGCCGCTTCTGATAACCGCTGGTCCGTTGCATTGCTTCGCTACTTCAACCCGGTCGGTGCTCATCACAGCGGTCAGATTGGTGAAGATCCCTTGGGAGTTCCCAATAACTTGCTGCCGTTTGTGGCCCAGGTAGCAGTGGGTCGCCGTAAGTGCTTGGCGGTATACGGCAGTGACTACCACACGCCAGACGGCACCGGCGTGCGCGACTATATCCATGTGATGGACCTGGCCGAAGGGCACCTGTGTGCGCTAGCTGGCTTGGCAGATGGCAGCGGCGTGCGCACCTGGAACCTAGGCACCGGCCATGGGCATTCGGTGTTCGAGGTCGTAAAAGCCTTTGAGCAGGTATCTGGCCAAGTGGTGCCCTATCGCATTGAGCCGCGCCGCCCCGGCGACGTGGCCGAGTGCTGGGCCGATGCCAGCCTCGCCGAATGCGAACTGGGTTGGAGGGCCACGCGTAGCCTTCACGACATGATGTTGGATACCTGGCGCTGGCAGCAGCGCAATCCGGATGGTTACCGCTACAACAATACTACGAATATTCATAGCTGAGTCTGGGTAGTGTGCGCTTCTAACTTGAGGCCGCTATTAATTTAAGTTAATGATCTATATGTGAAAGAATATAACTTGGAGAAGCATCATGATGATTAATTCCGGTTCGATTGTGCGGCGAAATCCCGTTATCATTGCGGCGGGCGTGGATGAGGAAATTGTCATGATGAGTTCAGATTGTGGGCAATACTTTGGATTAAGTAGTGTGGCAGCACACATATGGCGGTTGATGGAAGAACCGGTCCGCATCGATACTCTGGTGGAGTTGCTATGCGAACATTATGATATTGACCCCGCCTCCTGTGAGGCAGATACGTTGGATTTTGCTAAAAAAATGCTGGATGCAGGACTATTTGAAGAGATAAATTACTAGCCATGTGCGGTACCTTGTTCACGAGATTGTCTTCTTGCTTAGGCAAAAAAATTTGCTCGCTTTTTGCAAAGTCTGCCTTTTTCAAAATATGGTTCCTCCCTGTATGGTGTTTGCTGGGTGTCAGCAAAGTGTTTATACTCAGAATTAAATTTTTTCGTATGGAGAAATTTTTAGGGCGTAAGCTGGGTGAGTCAGTGCTGGTTCCCTTGCTGGACTCCAAGCAGAAGAGTCGCGCAATACAGGTAGGACATGTGGTCCGTGTTGTTTCGAATTATACACCTTGGAAATCCAATTGCTTTCCACAGGCGTTAACGGCATTGCTTATACTGCGTCTTTATCGCGTCCCCTATCTCCTCTCCTTTGGGTTGCGCCGTTGCGCATCTACCGGAGATTGCCAGGCTCACGTTTGGCTTGTTGCCGGACCTGTTTGCGTTACTGGTGGGTATGGGTTTTCTAGCTATGCAATGGTGGGTTGTTACCTATCTCCTCACATTAATATTGATAGCATTGAGAGTAAAAATTGCTAAGCGCTTTACGAAAATAATCGTTGTAATAAATTTTGATGTGAATTTGGCGGCTAGTGAAAGTCGTTCTCTTATGGAGAGGCGCTTGTGGCGTCACTGGCTTTGCAGTATCCATCATAGGGTGTGACATCATGGCTTTATCCTCTCGATCACCAGTGCTTAGTGCAGAATTTCGCTTATTGCTGTTATTGTCTCGTTTGGTGCTTGACGAAGTTCAGACAAGCGCGGCGTGTAACCTCTGCAAGGAGGTAAACGATTGGGAGGCGGTTCGCCACATGGCAATGGATCGTTTTATTCTTCCCGTCGTGTATCGGCACCTGCGTCATCTAGAGCCTTTCTCGTTACCTGCAGAGCAGTTGGCCCTGATGAAGTATCAAGTCATGGCTTTGTATCGGCATGACCTGAATGTAATAGCTAATCTGGCAGAGATCCACGAACAACTGCTGCTACCGCTGGAAATTCCCTACGTCACCTTCAAAGGGCCGTCGCTGGCCGTCTGCTACTATGACGAGCCCGCCATGCGCTTTTCTCGTGATATCGACATTTTGGTGCCCAGAGAGCGGATGGCTGAACTCTTGGCTCGCGCCCTGGCGGCGGGATACAAGCCGCTCGTGCCCCATGATCTGGGCAATGATTCCGTCAGCTTAGCCTTCGTGGCGCGCTACCAGAAAGTGATAACGCTGCTGTCCCCGAGGGACATCGTTATCGAATTTCATTCTCAGATTGACAATATCGGCACGGTGTATGATACGCGTGCGTTAATTGATAGAGCTGAGCCGACTCGCGTGGGTAGTGCCGAGGTGTCGGTGCTGCCAACCGATGAGCTTTTTGTTTACATTTGCTGGCACCATACTAAGCACTTCTGGTCGCATCTGCACTGGTTGGTCGATCTCGACGCAATTCAACGCCACCCAAGCTTCGATCGCCAGAGGGCCTATTCTTGTGCAGAGCGCCACGGGTTGAGTTCCACGGTCGAGGTTTGCGTGAAAATGGCGGAGTTGTTGGGCTCACCCGAGTTCGTGCCACATGACAATCATGATGAGCGGCTTAATGGGCTCTTGAAGCTCTCACTCGAAGCCATGCAGGGTGATCTGTTGTTTGAGCATCATCTCTCAAGCCTGAAGGCGACGCCTGATTATGCCTTTCACTGGCAGACTGACCTCCGCCACAGGCTGAGGTGGAAACTGCTGGGCTGGCTACGGAGGTTTCGTCCAAGCTATGCCGAGTACCGTGTAAGGCCTTTGCCCAGCGGCTGGCAGTGGCTCTATTGCTTCTTGCGACCTTTGCTCGCGTGTCGGCGCCGCTTGATAAATCATAACAGTGACTAGCCACTGGAGCGTCATGCCATACATTGGTCAGTTTATTGTTCCGCTCACCACCCTGCGGCGAATCTTTCCCATTCTTTGGGCCAGCAGTCGTAAGTGGGCACTATTATCTACCGGCCTGATGGTGCTTGAGATCATCTTTGGGCTGTTCGTGCTGCTTCTTTTGAAGTACCTCGTTGATCTAGTGACGACGATGCTCAGCAGTGACGCATCGACAGGTGACATTCAGCTCGTGCTGTGGGCGGTGGCGGTTACCGGGCTGTGCTCACTAGGATTCTTGGCTGCTCGAGGATTCTCCGGACTGGCCAGAGAGACTCAGGGCTTGCTGGTGGCTGAGCGCATAGATAGCGAGATTCATGATCGCGCCGTGCGGGCGGACCTCGCGTTCTACGAAAGCCCACGCTACTTTGACACGCTGCAACGTGCCCGCCAGTCCGGAAGTCAGAGACCTGTTCAAGTTGTCAATAATCTGATGCTGCTGGTCAAAAATATGCTGATGCTGGCCGCCATCGTGGCTGTGCTGGCTACCATCAACTGGATGCTTCTTCCTCTATTGATTGTGGCCATCGTACCGGCGCTGCTGGTGAGGCTTCGCTTCACCCGAAAACTATACGACTGGGAGATCAGACGTACACAGATGGAGCGAAGGGCCGGCTATCTGGACTGGTTGTTAACCTCAGATATCAACGCAAAGGAGCTGCGTCTCAATCAGTTAGGTGATTTTTTACGTGATCGATACGCTGAGCTTAAAGCCTTGATACGTTGTGAGCGGCTGGTTATTAGCCGACAGCGAACTATCGTTGAACTGGGCGTGGCCATAGTGGCCACCGGGGCCTTTTTTTCAGCATTAGGGTATCTGGCATGGGAAACCTCCGTAGGCCGAAATGGCGTAGGTGACTTGGTGCTTTTCCTGCTGGTGTTTCAGCGCGCCCAGTCCATGGGGCAGGAGTTGGTGGGTCAGCTTTCTCGTCTCTACGAGGATCACCTCTACATTGGGCTGCTGTTCGAGTTTCTCGATGTGCGCCCAGTCATTTCAGAGCCTATCCTCCCACAACCACTACCTACTCGCATGAACGATGGAGTGTGTTTCGAAAACGTTGGGTTTCTCTATCCAGGTACCACCCGTGAGGTCTTGCGGAGTATCGACCTTACCATCCGACCGGGACAGATCGTGGCGCTGGTCGGGGCTAACGGATCCGGGAAGACGTCACTGATCAAGCTGCTCTGTCGCCTTTATGATCCGACTTCTGGGCGTATCACCCTGGATGGGGTTGACGTGCGGGAGTACTCGTTGGACGACTATCGGCGCAAGTTCAGCGTGATCTTCCAGGACTACGGTAAGTATGCTGATACGGCACGCAATAATATTCGTTACGGTGATATACATCAGCCACTGGATACGCCGCTGGTGGAAGAGGCAAGTATCAAATCCGGGGCGGATCAGTTTATTCGGTCGCTGGATAAGGGCTATGATACCCCGCTTACGCGGATGTTTGATGAGGGTCGTGAGCTCAGTATCGGCCAGTGGCAGAAGGTGGCGCTGGCTAGGGCTTTCATGCATCAGTCTGAAATCGTGATTCTGGATGAGCCTACCAGCGCTCTCGACCCGGGTGCGGAATTCGATTTGTTTGCCAATTTTCGCGAACGGATAGATCAACGCGCCGCTCTGGTGATCAGCCACCGTCTTTCAACGGTGAGGATGGCGGACTATATCTATGTGCTGGACGATGGCGAGATTTGTGAATCCGGCACGCATGACGAGCTCATGCACGAGGGTGGCATGTACTGCGAATTATTCAGCCAGCAGGCTTACCACTACCGTGCGGTCGAAGCTTGATGAGTGGTTTGTGCGGCATCATTTACCTCGATGGACAGTCCGTGTTGCACGCCAAGCTGGAACACATGGTGATGAGGTGTCCACATAGAGCTGTCGATGGTGTCTACTACCACGCCAAGGATGGCTTGGGACTAGCTTGTCTATCCCACGATGTCTCTTCGGATGGTACAGGGGAGTGCCGGCCTGAAGTCTGCGAGAAGGGGCGTTGGGTTTTCGTGGTAGATGGGCGTCTTGACAACCGAGAGTCCTGCCTTGGCTGGCAGCCCCCGGGCTTTGCCACGCATGATTTGGCTTCCGATAGTTGCCTGATGTTCGGAACCCTACATTACTGATAGGAGCATGCAATGAACAAGCATTCATTCATTGCGCGCCATCGCTCAATCGAAAAATATGGCGATATGACAAAAAATAAAGATCCAGCCACCTTGGCTAGCTAAGGTTTGGAAAAACGTCCCTATCAACCCGCGCAATTGCACGTGTGGGGTGAGGTGTCGAACATGACCCATGCCGGTGGATCGGGTGGTTCAGGCGACCTTGCCTACAATCCGGGCAATCAGCTGGTTGGGCGCGAGGATGGTAGTGTGGCGCTCGGGTTTGATAAACCCGGTCGCCGCAATCGATAGTTCAGCAGTCTTGCCTGGTTCTCTCTCTTGGGCGTGGTATCTTGCCATGCCCTGAATTTTTTAGTGGGGTTGTGGAGGTGTGGATGCCGCGCTTTCGTTTGTTCGGGTACGAGACTCTTGCCAATGTCGAGCTGGCCACGCCGATGGCGACATCATCGGCGGAAGCGAAAGCAGAGCTTGTCTTTACATGCCGCCAAGCAGAGCCCCAGCCATTTTCCGGCAAGACACTGTACCTCACCCCCAGCCTCAATGCGTTCGGAGAGCCCTCTGTTCAGCTTTATGAGATCAACGATTCTAGGTGGTTGATGCGCTTCCCCCAGATTGCCGATTTTTACCTCTGGCAGGGAGAGATCGAGTGTCGGCTGGTCGATCCGGCGTTGGCTTACATGGTAGATGTGCTGCTGCTGGGGCATGTCATGGCTTGTTACCTGGAGCTTCAGGGTATCCTCGCCTTGCATGCGGGTGCGCTGCTCGTTGGCGATCAGGCCGTTCTGCTGGCTGGACACAAGGGAGCTGGCAAGAGCAGCATGGTGGCCTCCATGGCTACCGCAGGCTTTCCCCTGATGGCCGATGATATCGCCGCGGTGGAGGAGAGAGACGGGACAGTGTTCTGCCGCTCGGCCTTCCCCCAGGTCAAGTTGACCTCTGACCAGTTGGAACGCTTTGCGAGGGGTAACAATAGTTCGTACCCTCGCTTTCATCCGGGCTTTTCCAAGTTGAGTGTGCCGGTGAACGATCTGGGGGCTTTCGACTTCGGGCCTCGCCCGGTAGGCGCGATTTACCTGCTCGACAGGGGCAATGGCCACAGTCCGGTCATCGAGACCGTGCCACCTGCACGGGCGGTGGTAGAATTGGCTAAGCACCCTTTCCTGGGCCATATGCTCGAGTCGACCCCCATGCAACGCGATCGCTTCACGCACCTTGCGCGCGTGGCACGGGCCGTGCCTGTCAAGCACCTTCGCTACCCGGATGGTTTTCAACATCTGGCAGATGTGCATGAGGCCATTTTACGTGACCTGGGAGCGTGCCAGTGGCGATAGCCAATCTGGTGGTAGTGCTCTACGACGGTGCCCACGTACCTGCGGGCAAGCTACTCTCGGCGACTGATCAGCCAGACGTGGTAGCGGCGATCGAAGAGTTAGCGGCAGCCATTCGTGCCAACCCTCTCTGATCGCGGTTGCCCGGCGCGGTATTAATTGGGCGATGCGAGCCTGAGCCACTGCTGGCTGTAGCGGGCACTTTCAGTGATGAACAGCAGTTGCTTCTCCAGCAACTGAGGGGGCACCTCGACCTGCTGATGCAGGAGCGCGAGATTATCGACTATTCGAAGGCTGAGGCTGTATGCGGCCAGCTTGCTGCTCGGATGCAGGTAGTTTTCGGTGCCGAGTTCCTGCAAGCCGCCCATTTTGCCGCCATTCCCCGGGGAGGATTGTTCGTGCTGGGAATGCTGGCCTACCATCTGGACCTGCGTCCCGATCAAATCACTACTCTGGATGCCGCTGCAGACGATAGGACACTGTTTGCGATCGACGATTGCTGCCTGTCCGGCACCCGTTTTCGTGAAAGTCTGAACCGTATCGCCACCCATTCCGTGGTGTTCTGTCCTCTCTATGCGCCGGAGGCGCTGTGCTCGAGCATTGCCTCTAGAGAGCCCAGGGTGGTGAACTGCTTGCCTGGTGCCAGTCTCAGGGATACCTCGCCGACTCCAGACGATGCCGGCTATTCCGCTTGGAAGCATCAGCGTCTCTCCCGGCTCGTGGCAGACGACTACTGGCTAGGACAACCATTAGGTGTGGCCTTTTCCTGGTGCACGCCGCAAACGCGGCGCTGGGATGAAACGGAAGGGCGCTTTATGGAAGGCTGGGATGTGGTGCCTCCTTCACGCTGCTTGAAGCGTCGCTTGCTACTGCGCCGGTTGGAGCATGATGCCGCCGTAGATTATCTGCCCCCCTTGACGCTGAATACGCCTCATTCTGACACCGGCATTCGAGCCGGTGGCCGCGTGCTGTGGTGCCGCCAGGACGCTGGCGTGGTTGTGGCAAAGGTTCCACAACGGGCTGGTGATACTGCCAGTGTCTATGGCTTGGACACTATCAGCTCAGAGCTTTGGCAAATGCTGATGCTACATGGCTCTATGCAGCACGCCATTCAGGTATTACTGACCCGCTATCACGTAGCGAGTGAACGGCTTTGGGCTGACATGAGCAGTTTGGTGGAGCAGATGCGCTCGGAGGGACTGATCGTGCAATGCGATGGTATACCTCAGGGTGGCGGCCCAGTTGCATCAAGTGGGCGTGGCAGCAGTGACTGATCTGTTGGCTGGAGGCTCTGTTGCAATTTTGAGACTGATATTCTCCGTTCGGAATGCCTGAGAAAAATCGTACGGCAACGGAATGGCTTATATGCAACACTTCGTGAGGAGTTTGATAAGTTCTGTAAACCCTGTTGTTGCCAGCAGAAGCCGATTACGGTGCCGACATCAGCCAATCTCCAGGACGACAGTGAGAGTGGGATGTCGTGACAGGGAGATGGGAGGAGTGATGATGAATACCCGACTATGGCATGCGAGTCGTGACGAGGTAATTGCCCGCGCTGGGCAGCTTCGTGCTCTCATTGATGCAGAGCAGGAGTGTCAGTTTGGGCAGCTGATTCATTCAGATCTCGGTCCTTACATTGACAAGATCCTAGGTTTGGCAGAGTTCATTGTCTTGGACGTTGACGGTGAGTGCCAGGGTTTCTGCGCCTTTTATACCTATGACGAATCTCAGGACAGTGCCTTTATCACTCTGATTATTCTCTCGCCCATATTGCGCAGCAGCGGCTGGCAGAAAAGATGCTTGAGCATGTCGTCGAGGCGGCCAGGTCACATGGTTCATGAGCGTGACCCTGTGGGTCAACCGTCACAACGACAGGGCTATTCGGTTCTACCGTCGGTTGGCCTTTCAAGCTTTGCAGAGTAACCGTAATGGCCAGGTTTTTATGAAGCTTGATCTTGCTTTATTTAACAATAGTTTCAAGGACCCAGACTATCGGATTGGTGTCATAGACTAGAGCCAGGACAACAGTGAGGAATTTGACATGTTGGGGGGAATTACACTCGAAAAATTTGAGCAGAATATGCACGAAAAAGGCTGGGTAATCTTCGAGGAGGCTTTGCCTGACGATTTTGTTGAGGAGCTTAGAGATGATTGCTTGAAGTGGATAAATATATGTAAGGAGTATCAGATTAAAAACGGCGTTAATGGGTCAGGCGACGGTACGGCACATCATTGCCTAGGGTCGGGAGACAGTATTGATCGGTATGTCGATATGCACCTTTTTCACCCCTATATTTCACGATATTTTGATGACCAGCCTTATATTTGCAACTCACTCACACCGATTGGTGGGTTTCCCGGAGTGACGACCTATGTACACAAGTTGCATCGTGATGTGCGAACGCTGATCCCAGGGTATCCATTAAAGCTAAATATGCTAGTAATGTGCGATGACTTCACTTCAGAAAACGGCACCATGGTATTGACGGGGTCGCACAACCGGCCCGACAGGCCCAGCGATGAGGAGTTTGGACGCTATCATGAGCGCTTCTTGGGCCGAGCTGGGTCCGTTGTGCTCTTCAATTCTACCCTGTGGCACAAGGGGGTTACGATATTAGGCTCTCGCCCGAGGGTCGCCTTGACTGTTGGGTATGGCCGAGCCTTCGTCAAACCAGCCATGGATTATGCACGCATGCTGGGTGAAGTATACGGAGAGACTCTCTCCCCATTGACTCGCCAGGTTCTGGGTTATAACTCTAGAGTTCCTGTGACATTAGATGAATGGTATCAGGCGGTGGATAAAAGGCTATATCATCCTGATCAGGGATGATGCTTCTAATATTATATTAAGGTTTCCACGCTATGATTAAAAGAGCTTTCGATGTTTTCATGGCCAGTATAGCCATTGTAGTGCTTTCACCACTGATGCTGGTAGTAGCCATTTTGGTAAAATTGACCATGGGTGGTGATGTTTTTTTTCGCCAGTGGAGGCCGGGTAAGGGTGAGGCTCCCTTTCAGGTGATAAAGTTTAGAACGATGCGAGAAGCGGTCGATAAGCATGGCGTTCTCCTTCCTGACGAAGAACGTGTCACTCGAGTTGGATTGATGATTCGGCGCGCTAGTCTTGATGAACTACCGCAACTTTTCAATATCCTGAAGGGGGACATGTCCTTTGTAGGCCCGCGTCCACTGCTGATGGACTACCTGCCCTATTTTATTGGAGATGAGCGCCGCCGGCACGATGTTCGGCCAGGCGTAACTGGGTTGGCTCAGGTTAGTGGACGCCACGACATAAGTTGGGAGAAGAAACTGAAATTGGATGTTGAGTATGTCGATCGCCATAGCCTATGGCTGGACCTGAAGATCCTGTATGCCACTTTCTTTATTGTGCTCAAACGTGAGGGTATATTGTATACAGCTCCTCAGGGGCGGCTGGATGATTATCGTAGGCGGCTCGGGCTTCGTCATGTCGCCTGATCACGCTTTTCTGGCTGCGGTGTCCCATCGGGTGGGTGGCTCCTTCTATCTCTTTGATGCGATGAAATTTCGAGAAAACTATCTTTGCCTACGGGATCGGCTGCGTGGTTATTGGCCGAACACCCAGTTGGCTTACGCCATGAAGGCAAATTACATGTCGCCCATCAGCCGGCTGCTGGCCGAGTTGGATGGTTGGGCGGAAGTGGTATCAGCCTTTGAGTATCAGATCGCCAGGGCCTCATTACCTGGTGACAGGATTATCTTCAACGGGCCGGTCAAGCGAGAGCAGGATCTGCGAATGGCGCTTGATGACAGTAGTCAGGTCAACCTGGATTCCTTCCGGGAAATCCAGCTGCTGAAGAAGATTGCACCGGAGTTCGGGCGTGTCGAGGTGGGCCTGCGGGTCAGTTTCGACTTTCCTGGGCTGGCCAGCCGTTTTGGCTTCGAGGTGGAAACCGGAGAGCTGGATAAGGCTCTCATGGCGCTAGATTCAATCCCGGGTGTCGAGGTTGTGGAGCTGCACTGCCATGCCTCCCGCCGCCAGTTAGGTGTGGCTGACCCCGTTGATCGAGTGGAGCGCCTTTGTCGTCTTGCCGGTGATCTGATGCATCGACATCCCATCCAGTCGATCAATATCGGCGGAGGGCTACTGGGCGACATGCCCTCGTCACTCAGAGAGCAGTTTCCCTATACGGTGCCGAGCCTTGCTGAGTACGCCGATGCCATTGGCCGTGCACTCATCCACTGTTCCCCGACGGCTCCATGCGTCTGGTCGTGGAGCCTGGTACGTCGATAGTGGCGAACACCATGTGTTTGGTCGCACCGGTCGTCGAGACCAGGCAGCGTCGAGGGGGCTGGCAGGCCTTGCTCGATACAGGCATCAATAGTCTCAACGCTACCCGTTCGGCTACCCGACCGAGCCTGAGAGTGGTGTCGTCATCCCTGTCGGCTATAGGCGACGTACCGCGGGATTATCGCCTGGTAGGCAATACCTGTATGGAGCATGACATCATTTGTGAATCATTCATGGGGTGCCTTGATATCGGCGACTTTGTTGTCTTCGAGAACCGTGGTGCCTACTCATTGAACTACACACCGCCGTTCATTGTGCCTTGTCCGGCGGTGGTGGATTTCCAGGGACGCCTGCTGAAGCGGGCCGAATCGCCCGACGATATTCTGGCTTCCTATTGCAACCAAAGCACCTGAGGAACTCGAGGAAGCCCAGCATGAACATCCTTCTTACCAGCGCCGGAAGGCGTAATTACCTGCTGCCGTATTTTCGGAATGCCCTGAGGGGAAGGGGGCGTGTGCTGGCCGCTGATTGCTCCGGCTATGCCGCCGCACTGCAGGAAGCGGACGAGGCATTTGTAGTGCCCCGTGTAGATGCGTCCGACTATGTAGCTCATCTTCTCCAGCTCAGCAAATCCTGTGAAGTGGGACTGATTCTATCTCTCAATGATCATGAACTGCCGATCCTGTCTGCTGCAAAGGAGCAGTTTGCTGCTCAGGGAGTGCAGGTGGTGGTCTCACGTCCCGACGTAATAAAGCTGGCAGCTGACAAGCTGATGACGACGAGGTTTCTCAATGAAGTGGGACTCGGTGCTCCCATAACTTATGCCTCTCTTGAGGAGACTCTGGTAGGCCTGGATAGCGGTGACGTGGTCTTTCCTCTGGTGGTAAAGCCACGCTGGGGCACAGCATCACTGGGCATCGAGTTGGTCGATGACCGGAAGCAACTCAGGCTGGCCTGGGATTATGGGAGATTGCGTCTGCCCAGGATGGGACTAAGTAACGGAACCAGCGGGGCGGAAGGTCTGCTAATCCAAGAGCTCTTGCCAGGTCAAGAGTATGGCCTGGATGTGGTCAATGACTTGAATGGCCGTTACCGGACCACCTTTGCCAAACGCAAGCTTGCCATGCGAGGCGGAGAAACCGATAGGGCTGTGACAGAGAATCGTCCGGAATTGATTGAGATGGGAAGGCGGATTGGTGAGGCGCTAGGGCATGTCGGAAATCTGGACTGTGATGTGTTCCTCCATGGTGACTCGTGCTTTGTACTGGAACTCAATCCGCGCTTCGGTGGCGGGTATCCGTTCAGTGCCGAAGCAGGGGCCGATGTGCCCGCTGCCTTGATAGCCTGGGCCGAGGGCCGCGATGCTCCTGTTGGTTGGGATTCGCTACGTAACGGTGTCATTTCGGCCAAGTGCGATCGCCTGGTGCGCATCGATGAACGCCTCTTGGCCAGCCTTATCGTGCCGGTGAGTCACTAGCCCATGAATATCTGGGGTCGTTTGGGAGTTCTAGCGTTGGGTGGCTTGTCGCTGCTGGTGCCTCATGGTTTTGAGATTTTCCTGCTGGGGCTGGCCACCGGAATTTTCGTCTGTATGATGCGACCGGGGACAGGCGTTATCTCCCTGACAGTGCTTCTGCCTTCCCTGGTCATGACCCTTTTCGGTGTGACCTGGCTGGCTTTGGCGGCGTGGCAGGGGGAAACTCTGGCAACTTGGCGACTGATATGGCCGGTGCTGCTGGCCTGTCCGGTCGCATGGGTCGTGCGATGTGTCCGGCTGGATCCCGTCTGGTTCTGGGGTGGCGTGGCACTGGGCGCTTCTGGTGCCGGTGCCTGGGCGATATCCCAGGTACTGGTGCTGGGAGCGGACAGGGCCGCAGGACATGATCCGCTGCATGCGATCTTGTTCGGCAATCTGGCCTTGATGATGGGCCTGTTTTGTCTGGTCGGGTTCAACTGGGCCTGGCACCAGCCGAGCGTGCATTCTGGAGCTGCGTGATGGCCATGGGAGTGCTGCTGGGGAGCCTTGCTTCGTTGCTTTCAGGAACTCGGGGCGGCTGGGTGGTGCTGCCGGGGCTTCTAGCGATATGTTTGCTGGCGTTTGGTGGCTGGATAACTGTGCGTCGTCGGATGCAGCTCGCTGCCCTTGGGGCTTTGCTAGTGGTCTCAGCCGTGGCGATTCCACAGATGGGGGTTCAGGCTCGGCTGGCGTTGGGCATAGAGCATGCCTCCCGTTACTTGTCCGGGGAGCGTACAGTGGCCACTGCTGCCCGTCTGGAGATATGGCGGGGTGCGGTTCTGCTGATCAGCGAGCATCCGCTGAGGGGATGGGGGAATGCCGGATATCTGGAGGGTATGGCGCAGCTCTCGGCGAAAGGTCGACTGGATCCTGCCACCTCCAATTACTGGCATGCCCACAGTGACCTTCTTGATGCCTGGGTGCGACGTGGTGCTTTAGGCCTGGCCGCGCTGCTGGCCATCTACTTGCTGCCGGTCTATCTGTTTCGGCACGGCATAAGTGCCCGAGATCCGACAAGGCGAGCGCTGGCAACCTGTGGCCTGTTGCTTCCCGCTGGCTTTGCCGGTTTCGGACTGAGCTATGCGTTCATGGCCTATTCGGCAGGCGTGGCGGCCTATACCGGCTGGCTCTGTGTGATCTGGGGGTTGTATGTCTCCCTACCGCCCAGTGCGAATTATTCGGATTCATCGAGCTGATGCCCAAAACAGGGCGGTGAGCTTGGTTCGAGATCGGCAGCATCTTCGTCGTGCAGAGCCTGCAGCAGCGCATCCCGCAGCAGAGGCAGGTGGGAGTCGTCGAGGTGGCGGGCCGCAGAGAGCAGGGTTAGCCGCCCACGCCGGGCATGGCGCATCAGGGGCGTCAGGCAGGCTGGATCGTCACGCAATTCGCCCCGGTAGCGTGCAGCGAAGACAGCCTCGCTGATCTCGCCCTGGTGGTACTGGCGCCTGAGTAGCGTGGAGGGCGATGCATCACGATACCACTCCGTCAGGGCCAGGCCCTCGCGGCGCTTGCCGCGAGGCCAGAGGCGATCCACCAGTACCCTGGCGCCGTCTTCTGCCTCGGCCGGGCTGTAGATACGTTTGAGGACAATCTCGTAGGTCATGATCTGGCTCTTCCAGTTGCGAATGACGATCTAGCACATCCTAGTGCGCCTTCAATGCCTCTCGAGCCTTTACCTGCCACTGGCCGGGAATCTCCGCCGCTCTCGATAGGGCGTGGTGGGCTTCATCGCCGTCACCTCGATTCTGCAGCGAAAGCCCCAGGTTGAGCCAGGCCACGGCGAGTTCATCATCATGACGTACGGCGTCGCGGAAAGCCTCGATGGCGCCGTCCCGGTCACCGAGCCCATGGCGTGTATTGCCCAGTGCGAAGTGCCCCATGGCGGACGTCGGGAAGCGGCTGACCAGGGCTTCCCAGGCGGGTAGCGCCGCCTGCGGCCCCTGTACCTGTTCGTAGGAGCGATCGAATCGAGCGCACGAAACT
>NZ_AZQX01000196.1:0-7671 GCF_000568385.1 Halomonas sp. BC04 | reverse complement strand
CACCCTGGTGGGGGGCGGTCTACCAGGACGGGATGGACCGCCAACTGATGCTGGGTGGGGCGGGTCTGGCAGCCCTGCTGGGCCTATGGTTGCTGATACGCCGTCGCCGTTCTCGCGAAACGGCATCGACAAAGAGCTTTGCCAGCATGCCCAGCGTGACCTACGGAGCGCCGGCTGAGCCCATGGGCGCACCGCCGCCGGCCTCTGGCACGACTCCACCGATCGTGGCGGGCATGTCCGTCGCCAGTGCCGAATCGGCTGTCGAGCGGCCTGCACCGATGCCGCAAGCGGAGGCGATCAGCGAGGCGGACATCTTCATGGCCTATGGCCGCTACGACCAGGCCAGGGAGAGCCTCCTGGCCGGACTTGCCCGCGAGCCCGAGCGGGATGACCTGCGGCTGAAGCTACTCACGGTTCATGTGGAGCAGGGGGACTGGCCATCGGCCGAGCGCGAGGCGCAGCGTCTCGCCGAAGGGGGCGATCCCGCCTTGATGGCGGAAGCCAGTCGGCTCATGGCCGCTCATCGTGCGGCGGCGTCCGACGACGACAAGGGCCGGGACCAGGCACCAGCCGCGTTTGCTGCCGCCGGAGAGTTGCCGCCACAGACGTTCGATTCACTGCTCGACCCGCAGGGCGACGAAGCCGAGGAGCGCCGCGAGGTCGAGGAGCGCAGTGAGGTTGACGAAAGCGGGGGCATCGAGGCGCAAGCACCACTTTTCGAAACAGTGGCGCCTTCGGATGGCGATGACGACGACAGGGTGGCACAGGTCGGTGAGCCTGAGCCGGTCCCTCCATCGGATAGGGCAGATAAGACAGCGACCGTCACATCTTCTACCGACAGTGACCATGCCGGTGAAAGCTCAATGAGGGCGTGGGACATGATCGATTATCAGCCACCCACCCTCGACCCTGAACCGGGTCGTCGCGAGGAAACACCGATGCAGCCCAGCATCGAATTTCCCACCACCGGGTCAGGCATGGGGAAGGAGGCCGAATTGGCCGCCGACGGTGATCGGGAGGATGCGCGGGAAGAGGCCGCACCCCTGGGCGAGGTGCCCTTGGGCGAAGCGCCAGGGATGGAAGAGGAAGAGTGGGAAGTGGAGGAGGTGGCCTTTCCGCCGCTGGACCGGGATAATGAGGGCGCTAGCGACACCCTGGCCGGGTTCGACGAGCTGGATGAGGCGCGGCGATTGCTGAACGTCGGTGCGACCGAGCGGGCGCACGCCTTGCTTCAGCGCCTGAGGGATAGCGCCGACGACCCCAGGCTTCAGGCCCAGGCCAAGGAATTGATCACCCACTATCGACTCTGATGGCCGAATGACCCTTTTTCGACGTCTCGATGAACGCACCCCCCTCAGCGGCCGCCTGGCCCTGGGGGTGGAATACGATGGCAGCGCTACTGCGGTTGGCAGCGCCTGAAGAACGCACCGTCGGTACAGGCCGAGCTGGAGCGGGCGCTGGCGAAGGTCGCCAGCCAGCCGATCACGGTGCATTCCAGCGGGCGCACCGATTCCGGCGTACATGCCACCCGCCAGATCGTCCACTTCGACCCACCGGTGCCGCGTTCACAGAAGGCGTGGGTATTCGGCGTCAACGCCAACCTGCCGCGGGACATTGCGGTGCGCTGGGTGCATGAAGTGCCGGATGATTTCCATGCGCGCTTCAAGGCACTGGCGCGGCGGTATCGCTACATCATCCTCAACCAGCCGAGTCGGCCGGTACTCGAGAGGGCCAATGTCACCTGGTGCCGCGACCCGCTGGACGCGGAGGCGATGCATCGCGCGGCACAGGCAGTGGTGGGCGAGCATGATTTTTCCAGTTTCCGGGCGGCGGGCTGCCAGTCCAAGACGCCGTGGCGCAAGATGCATTTCATCGAGGTACACCGTCATGGGCCCCTGGTGGTCGTCGACATCCAGGCAACGCCTTCCTCCATCACATGGTCCGCAACATCGTCGGTGCCCTGGTGACGGTGGGGCGCGGCAACGTCGGCGACGATTACCTCGCTGAGCTCATGGCGCTCAAGGACCGAACCCGTTCCGACGTCACCGCCCCGGCCTGTGGCCTGCACTTCGTCGATTCGCTTTATGACGAAGTATGGGGGCTGCCCCGGGAGCCGCTCGGGCCCAACCTGCTGGCTTTCCTCGGCGAATGGACCGGTGAGCGGGAGCTGCCCGACTGCCCCATGGTCCAGTTCCGTCGAGGGCGCCCGCTGGCGGAGTCGCTCCCTCCAGCAGGACTGGCGGATACACTGGTCGAGGAGAAGGCGCCATGAGTGATTCGTACCGGCACCTCGTCCGCACTCGCATCAAGTTCTGTGGACTGACCCGTGAGGAGGATATCGACGCCGCCGTGGCCGCCGGTGCCGATGCCCTGGGTTTCGTGCTCTGGCCAGGCAGTAGCCGCCACGTCGATGAGTTTCGCCTGGCGGCGCTCGTCGAGCGGGTGCCCGCCTTCGTCACCCGCGTTGGGCTCTTCGTCGATCAGTCGCCGGAGCTGGTCATGCGGGTCAGCCGGTATCTGGACCTGCTGCAGTTCCACGGCGACGAAGCCTCTGCCTACTGTGCCGGCTTCGAGCGCCCCTGGATCAAGGCGCTGCGCATGCGTGACGGCCTCGACCTGCATGCCGCCGCGGCCGACTATCGGGGTGCCCAGGCGCTGTTGCTGGATGCCTATCGGCCCGGTGTGCCAGGCGGCACAGGGGAGACCTTCGACTGGTCGCGAATCCCCGCAAGCCTGGCAAAACCTGTTATTCTCGCGGGAGGTCTGACGCCGGCCAACGTGGCCCAAGCCATCACCAGCGTGCGTCCCTTTGCGGTGGATGTTTCCGGAGGCGTCGAGGCGACTCCAGGCTGCAAGGCCCCCGAACTGCTGATGGCCTTCGCGGCAGCGGCGAATGGTGCCGATGGCGAGCTTCGCCGGCTGCGTTGAGCGTCGACCGTATCTCCCTTGTCTTTCCCCTGTTCCTACTGGCGACCCTGTGAGGTGTCTTTCGTGAGCAAGTTCAGTGACCTGACCCGACTGCCGGATGCCCGTGGCCATTTCGGTGCCTATGGTGGCCGGTTCGTTTCGGAGACCCTGAGCTTCGCCCTGGACGATCTGGAGAAGGCTTACCTGAGCCTTCGTGACGATCCCGAATTCCAGGCCGAAATCGACTATGACCTGGCCCATTACGTGGGCCGTCCATCACCGCTCTATCATGCCGAGCGATGGTCGAAGCAGCTTGGCGGGGCGCAGATCTGGCTCAAGCGGGAAGACCTGAACCACACCGGCGCCCACAAGGTGAACAACACCATTGGCCAGGCGTTGCTGGCCAAGAAGAGCGGCAAACCACGGGTGATCGCCGAGACCGGTGCCGGGCAGCATGGCGTGGCCACGGCCACCGTAGCCGCTCGCCTCGGGCTGAAATGTGACGTCTACATGGGTGCCGAGGACGTACAGCGCCAGAAGCTCAACGTCTATCGCATGCACCTGCTGGGGGCCAATGTGATTCCGGTGGACTCCGGTACCCGCACGCTGAAGGATGCCATGAACGAGGCGCTGCGCGACTGGGTGACCAACGTCGACGACACCTTCTACATCATCGGTACCGTGGCCGGCCCGCATCCCTATCCCATGCTGGTGCGTGACTTCAATGCCGTAGTCGGCCGTGAGGCGCGTCGACAGTCGCTGGAGGAGTTCGGCCGGCTACCCGATGCGCTGATTGCCTGCGTGGGCGGCGGCTCCAACGCCATGGGCCTGTTCTACCCCTTCGTCGAGGACGATGAGGTGGTCATGTACGGCGTCGAGGCCGGCGGCGATGGCGTCGAGACCGGACGCCACGCGGCACCGCTCGCTTCCAATGCGCCCCGTGGCGTGTTGCACGGCAACCGCACCTACCTGATGTCCGATGAGGGTGGCCAGGTTTCCGATACTCACTCGATCTCTGCGGGCCTGGACTATCCCGGCGTCGGCCCCGAGCATGCGCTGTGGAAGGACGCGGGGCGGGTCAACTACGTGGCAGCCAACGATAAAGAAGTGCTTGAGGCGTTTCGCGAGTTGACCCGGGTCGAGGGCATCATGCCCGCGCTGGAGTCCGCCCACGCCCTGGCCTATGCCAAGGTGCTGGCGCCGACCATGCGTCCCGACCAGAACATCGTCGTCAATCTTTCCGGTCGCGGCGACAAGGACATCATGACGGTTGCCAAACTCGACGGCATTGAATTCTAAGGGGCTCCAATGAACCGTATCGACCAACGCTTCGCCGCGCTCAAGGCCGATGGCCGCCGGGCGCTGATTCCCTTCATCACCGCTGGTGACCCGGCCCCCGAGCATACCGTCGGGTTCATGCATGCCCTGGTGGAGGCGGGTGCCGACATCATCGAGTTGGGGGTGCCGTTTTCCGACCCCATGGCCGATGGCCCGGTGATCCAGAAGGCCTGCGAGCGTGCGCTCAAGCACGGCGTGCGCTTGACCCACCTGTTCGAGATGGTGCGCGAGTTCCGCCAGACCGACACCGATACGCCGGTTGTCCTCATGGGCTACCTGAATCCGGTCGAACGGATCGGTCTGGACGCTTTCGCCGACCAGGCAGCCGCGGCGGGTGTCGACGGGGTGCTCACCGTCGACATGCCCCCCGAGGAAGCCGATGTGCTCGGCCCGATCCTCAAGGCCCGGGGCCTTGCTTCGATCTTTCTCGTTGCCCCTACCACTTCCCATGAACGGGCCGCTACAATATGCGGCCATGGCGAGGGCTACCTCTACTATGTGGCCCTCAAGGGTGTAACCGGCGCGGCGACGCTCAACGCAGAGGACGTGGCCGCCCATCTGGCTCCGCTGCGCGAACTGACCGACCTTCCGCTCTGCGTGGGCTTCGGCATTCGCGATGGCGCCTCGGCCGCGGAGGTCGGCAAGGTGGCCGACGGCGTGATCGTCGGCAGTGCGCTGGTCAGTCGTATCGCCGCCAATGCCGAGAACCCGGGTGTCATTGCCGGTGAGCTCAAGGCGGTACTGGGTGACATGCGCACCGCGCTGGATGCCCTGAGCGGACGCTGATGCCGCCAACCCATTCGATACACGACGCCCGGCCATGCCGGGCGCGACAGCATACGGAAGCCTTTCATGAGCTGGCTTGACAAGATCGTACCTTCCATGGGGCGTATACAGCGCAAGGATCGGCGCGCCAGCGTGCCCGATGGCCTGTGGCGCAAGTGTCCCAAATGCGAAGCAGTGCTCTACCTGCCTGAGCTGGACAAGCACCACAACGTCTGCCCCAAATGTGATCATCACCTGCGGCTGACCGCGCGCAAGCGCATCGACTGGTTTCTCGACAAGGAGGGGCGTGAGGAGATATCGGCCGATCTCGAGCCCACGGACCGACTCAAGTTCCGCGACTCCAAGAAGTACAAGGATCGCCTCAGTGCCGCCCAGAAGGAGACCGGCGAGAAGGACGCGCTGGTCGCCATGCGCGGTAGCCTCGATGGCCTGCCGGTGGTCGTGGTGGCCTTCGAATTCACCTTCATGGGTGGCTCCATGGGGCCGTGGTGGGGGAGAAGTTCGTGCGTGCCGCCACCCTGGCACTGGAGGAGCGCATTCCGCTGATCTGCTTCTCCGCTTCGGGTGGGGCGCGTATGCAGGAGGCGTTGTTCTCGCTCATGCAGATGGCCAAGACCTCTGCCGCGCTGGAACGGCTGCGCGAGGCGGGCATTCCCTATATTTCGGTCCTCACGGACCCGGTGTTCGGTGGTGTCTCCGCATCCCTGGCCATGCTTGGTGACCTCAATGTGGCCGAGCCCAACGCCCTGATCGGCTTCGCCGGCCCGCGGGTCATCGAGCAGACCGTCCGCGAGAAACTGCCCGAAGGCTTCCAGCGCAGCGAATTCCTGCTGGAGCACGGTACCGTGGACATGATCGTATCGCGTGGCGACATGCGAAACAGGCTGGGTGGGGTGCTGCGAAAGCTGACCCATCAGCCTGCCAGTGGTCTCGACGATGAGTTGCTGGTGGAGCCGGACCTGGTCGATATGGCCGAACAGGTAGAGGAAGTGGAGCTCGAGCAGCCCGGCGCCTCCGAGCCGGCCGACGACCGGGACGCGACTTCGGAGCCGGGCGACCCCGAAAACGAAGCCGACCGTTCCGAGTCGCCGCGTTGACCCGGTCGTGACGCGGCCCGCTACATCCCGGCGGCTCGATGCCTGGCTGGAAAGGCTGGAAGCAGCGCATCCCATGGGCATTGACCTCGGTCTCGACAGGGTGGCCGAGGTCGGCCGTCGTATGGGGCTACTCGATGCCACCCTGGCTAGGCGTGTCATTACCGTGGCGGGGACCAACGGCAAGGGCTCCACGGTGGCCTTGCTCGAGGCACTGGCCCGCGCGCATGGCCTTTCCACCGCCAGCTATACCTCGCCGCACCTGCTGCGCTACAACGAGCGGCTGCGCCTGGATGGAGCGGAGGCCAGCGACGCCATGCTGATTGCCGGATTCGAGGCTGTCGAGGCGGCACGCCTTGACGGCGATCCTGTCAGTCTGAGCTACTTCGAAGTCGGCACCCTGGGCGCCCTGTGGGCCATCGCCGGCATCCAGCCGGACCTGGCAATCCTGGAGGTCGGCCTGGGCGGGCGCCTGGATGCGGTGAATATCATCGATGCGACGTGGCGGTGGTTACCACCATTGCCCGGGATCATTCGGCTTACCTGGGCGACGACCTCGAAGGCATCGGCCGTGAGAAGGCGGGTATCTTTCGCCCCGGGAGACCGGCGGTCCTGGGCAGCCAGGAGCTGCCCGACAGCGTGCGCGAAACGGCTGCAGCGCTCGGGACTCCGGTCTTGGCTTTAGGTGAGGCCTTTCAGTGGCATGAGACGGGGCCTTCCAGCTGGCGCTGGCAGGGTGCCGGATTACCCATCGATAATGCTTCCCTCGAAGACTTGCCGGACCCCGGCCTGCCGCTGGACAATGCAGCAACGGCTCTTCAAGCCTTGGCACTGGCCGATCTGGCCCTGGATGCTGCCGCCTGCCGGCTGGCGCTGACCGAAGTCAGGCTGCCTGGGCGGATGCAGTGGCTGGGGCAGTGGTGTCTCGACGTTGGGCATAATCCCCATGCTGCGGCCTATCTGGCGGGGCGGCTGCAGGCCATGGCCTGCACAGGCCGAACGTGGATACTGCTGGGCATGTTGGGCGACAAGGATGCCGATGGGGTGATCGGTGCACTGTCGACTGTGGCGGATGCCTGGGTGACAGTCACACTGGAGGGCTCGCGCGCACGTACGGCCGAGGAGTTGGCCGAACATGTGCTTGGTAGTGGCGCGACAGTGGCCTTTCAGGCGGCCTCGCCGGAGGCGGGTGCCAAGTGGCTCAGCGACCGGCTCTCCCCTGAGGATCGAGTGCTGGTCTGCGGTTCCTTCTTTACCGTAGGCGCCATTCTGGCGTGGTTGCAGGCGTAGGTGTGGTTTAGCTGGGCAGGAGGTCAAGATGAAGTACGGAATGCGTGAACGAGTCAGCGGGGCCATCATCCTGATCGCCCTGGCGGTGATCTTCGTGCCGATGCTGTTCGACGACCCGGCGCCTCGCGACGAGCGGCCGCAACCCGTCATGAGCATTGAACAGCCGGTCCCGGTGGAGCGCCGCGATGTGCCCGACCCCCAGCCGCCGGGCAGCCTGGGAGAGATACGTGGCCCCGAGTCGGTGGGCGAGGTCGGC
>NZ_AZQX01000195.1:0-11038 GCF_000568385.1 Halomonas sp. BC04 | reverse complement strand
CATGTCACAATCCATAATGATAACAACATCTATGAAAAACAGTGGCAACTGATACTGGTTGGTCCCGCCGACAACGCTTTCCTTTATCGGAAAACAGGTCAGTTTCCAACATGAGGAGCGAGAAGCCGTGTATTATTTTCTGAACCGGATAGCACAGGGCCTGGTGGTCATCTTTTTTGCTTTGACACTCGGCTTTCTCCTAGTATTCGTCATCGGCGACCCGGTGCTGATGCGGGTCGGCGAGGATGCCTCAGTAGAGATGATCGAGAGGTATCGCAGCATGATGGGCCTTGATAGGCCAATCTATGTCCAATATATCGATTTCATGGCTCGGGCGGTACAAGGTGACTTTGGCCTTTCATACCGCAGTCAACAGGATGTGTCATCGATCCTGATCTCCCGGCTCGGCCGCTCCGCAGAACTAGCCATTCCCGCCATCATACTCGCCCTTGCCGTATCCATTCCGGTCGGGGTGCTCAGCGCTATCAAGCGCAATACCTGGATCGACTATGTTGCCAGGGTTCTGGCATTGATTGGCCAGGCCGCGCCTCAATTTTGGGTCGCCATCATGTTCATCGTCATCTTTGCGGTGGCGCTGGGCTGGATGCCCTCCTCGGGCCGAGTCACCGACCAGGGCTTCTGGACCTATGTGGCTCATATGGCCATGCCCACTTTTGTGCTGGCCTTGACTCCCATGGCCTACTTGACCCGGATGATGCGCTCAACCGTGCTTGAGGTTATCAACGAAGATTATGTGCGTACTGCCCGCGCCAAGGGGCTGGTAGAGAGTCGTATTGTCTACTATCACGCCGTGCGGAACGCTCTGGTTCCCTATGTCACCCTGACTGCACTACAAGTCGGTAATGTCATTGCCGGGTCAATGGTGGTCGAGAGTGTCTTTTCCTGGCCGGGCCTGGGGCGCCTGTTCATGAACTCCATCCGCCAACTTGACATTCCGGTGGTGGCCGGCGGCCTGGCACTTGTTGCCGTGATCTACGTCGTTCTCAATCTACTGGCTGACCTCAGCTACACCCTGCTCGACCCACGGGTTCGCAACTGACCACTGTCGTCCTGTTTTACCGTCCCGGATAGCGGCGGTACGAAATGATACCTGCGATATATGATTCATAAGGAGCAAGATAAATGAGCAGTCTCAACATCGGCTTTATCGGACTCGGCATCATGGGTGCCCCCATGGCATCCCACCTGCTGAATGCAGGTTACAAGGTAACCACCAGCACCCATCACAAGCCTGCGCCGTCCGACCTGGTCGCCGCAGGCCTGACGTCACTGGACAGCCCTCGCGATGTTGCCCAGAGCAACGACATCATCATCTTTATGGTCCCCGACACGCCACAGGTCGAGGAAGTCATCTTCGGGCCCGACGGAGTCAACGAAGCGGACTTGAAGGGCAAGATAATAATCGACATGAGTTCAATATCGCCCATGGCGACCAAGGACTTCGCGGCACGCATCAAGGAACAGGGCGGAGATTATATCGACGCACCCGTATCTGGTGGCGAACTCGGGGCAAAAAATGCAGCACTCTCGATCATGGTCGGAGCCGCCCCGGAATCTTTCGAGAAGGTGAAGCCGCTCTTCGAGGTCATGGGCAAGAACATCATCCGAATCGGGGAAGTCGGCGATGGCCAGACCTGCAAGGTCGCCAACCAGATCGCCGTGGCACTGACCATCCAGGCGGTGGCCGAATCCCTGACCTTTGCTTCAAAAGCCGGTGCCGATGTCGAGCGGGTTCGAGAAGCCCTGCTAGGTGGCCTCGCCCAGTCGAAAATCCTCGAGGTACATGGAGAACGCATGATCAAGCGTACTTTCGATCCCGGGTTCCGTATCGAGCTTCACCAGAAGGATCTCAACCTGGCCCTCTCCGGCGCTAACGACATTGGCCTGGCCCTGCCCAACACCGCCAATGCCCAGCAGATGTTCAACGTCTGCCGGGCGGCGGGCGGCAAGGACTGGGATCACTCGGCACTGGTGAGAGCCATCGAGGTCATGAGCCACCACGAGATCGGCTGAATAGGCTGCCATACCGGAGAGGTGGCCATATTGGCCACCTGTAGCTCCTGAACGCTTTCCCCCAGTCTTGAGACCACGGTTAGTCTCGAGACCACAACAAGGAGTCTTTCATGGCCTTCGATGTATTTCGTCGCAAGACCACGCTAGGCCTATCCCAGGCCAGAATGATGATTACCGCAGCCCTTGCCGAGGCCAGACGGCTCGAGTTGGAACCGCTTGTGGTCGTCGTGCTGGATAGTGGCGGGCAACTTGTCTCGATGGATCGTGAGGATGGTGCCGGCATCCTTCGCCTGGAAATCGCTCAAGGCAAGGCAGGGGCCGCGCTTGGGTTGGGAGTCTCGAGCGGCACGATCGGAGAGCGGACCCAGGGGCGCGAGGCCTTCGTCACCGGCGTGGCAAGCGCCTCGCGCGGCACCTTCGTGCCCGTTCCCGGCGGGGTGCTGGTGCTCGACGAGCAACGGGAGATCATCGCCGCCGTAGGCGCCAGCGGTGACAGTCCGGGCAACGACCAGACCTGCGTGCTGGCCGGCATTCATGCGGCAGGCCTGGACGCTGGCCTTGATGCCGCAAACAGCTAGGAGTCTGACCAACCACGTGGCCATCAAGGCGATATTGGACCTCTCCCTTCCCCGTCGACTCTCACCATAAGGCGGTCAGTCCCGTGATGGCCCCAGCAAGCCAACCAGCTCCGGCACGGGGCGGTCGGCATGGCCGGCGTCACTGATCGACTGGTAGAGCGCCAGTACCGCATCGGCCACGCCGCGCTCGGCGTCGAGATCTTCGGTCATGGTGTGGTAGTAGCCAATATCCTTGAGGCCGTTGGCCACGCTGAAGCGAAAACCGGAGGCGTCCCCATCGGCGATGTAGGGCCGCAGGCGCTCCAGGATTACGCCACCACCGCCGCCCTTGCCCAGCACGTCGAGAAAGGCCGCGTCGTCGATACCGGCCCGGCGCGACGCCGCGGCGGCCTCGGCCAGCACCGCGGTGAAGCCCAGCGAGACGAAGTTGTGCAGCAGCTTGAGGGTATGGCCGGCGCCAACCGGGCCGGCATGGGCGATGTTCTCGGCAAAGCACGCCAGCAGCGGCCTGACCTCCTGGAAGAGCGGCTCCGGCGCCCCGACGATCAGGTTCAACCGTCCCTCCTCCGCCTCCTTGGGGGTGCGCGTCATGGCAGCATCGATAAAGCGTCCGCCGGCCGCCTCCACGCGTGCCGCCACGCGCTCGGTAGAGCTGGGCAATGAGGTGGAGCAGTCGATCACCACGCAGCCCGCCCGCAGCCCTTCCAGCACACCGCCGGGCTCGAACAGCACCGCCTCCACCTGAGGCGAGCCGGTCACGCAGAGAATAATCACTTCGGCGGCATCAGCCACCTCGCGACCACTGCCCTTCGCAGTCGCACCGCCGGCGATAAGATCATCCACCGGCTGATTGCCGGAGTGATCGAGAAAAGAGAGGGCATGCCCCCCTTTGAGGATGTTCGCGGCGATACCGTGGCCCATCAGGCCCACGCCCACCAGGCCCACTCGAAATACCTGATTCATTGTCTGGCTCCTACTGGTTCATGCAACCGTGAAACGCAGCCCGATGGCTCGCTAATCCATGCTTGAATCAGCCATGCCTGGCTCAACCATGCTTGATGGCGACGGTCTTGAGCTGGGTGTAGCTCTTCAAGCCTTCGAACCCCTTCTCCCGGCCATGCCCGATCGTCCGATACCGCCAAAGGGAAGCTCGATGCCGCCCCCGGCACCGTAGTTGTTGACGAAGACCTGGCCGCTGCGGATCCCCTTGGCCAGCCGCAACTGCCGTCCGCCATCTCGGGTCCAGATACCGGCACAGAGGCCGAAGTCGGTGGCATTGGCCAGCCGCAGGGCCTCTGCCTCGTCGGCAAAGGTCTGCGCCGCCAGCACCGGCCCGAACAGCTCCTCCTTGAGCACCTCATGGCCATCGGGAATCTCCGTCAGCAGCTGCGGCACCACGAAATGGCCGCCAACGGGGGCACTTTCCGTCAAGCGCCCCTTTGCCGCCACGCGGATACCGTCTTCGACCGCCGCTGCCAGGCGTGCCTCCAGCTTCGCCTTCTGGCGGGCGTTGATCAATGGACCGCAGTCGGCATTCGCCTCGCCGGCATCGCAGCGCAGGGCAGAGAAGCGTTCGACCAGCGCGCCCAGCACGGCCTCGGCGCAGCTCGCCTCCACCAGCAGGCGGCTGCCCGCCGAGCAGGTCTGGCCGGCGTTCTGGACGATGCCGCGCACGACCGCTTCCAGGGCAGCCTCCATGTCGGCATCGGCGAAGACGATCTGCGGTGACTTGCCGCCCAGTTCCATGGTCACCGGCACATGATGCACGGCAGCGGCCTGGGCCACCTGGGTTCCCGTTTCCGGCGAGCCGGTGAAGGAGAGATGGTCGATCCCGGAGTGGGCCGCCAGGGCGGCACCCGCCTCCCGGCCAAGCCCGGGTACCACATTGAGCACCCCCGGCGGCAGCCCATGCTCACAGGCCAGCTGAGCCAGGCGGAGCCCGCTGAGGCAGGCATCCTCGGCCGGCTTGAGTACCACCGTATTGCCGGCCGCCAGCGCCGCCGCCACACAGCGCCCGAAGATCTGGGCAGGATAGTTCCAGGGGATGATCTGGGCGCAGACCCCATAGGGTTCGCGCAGGGTCATCACCGCGAAGTCGTTCTCG
Source organism: Halomonas sp. BC04 (assembly GCF_000568385.1). Taxonomy (NCBI): domain Bacteria; kingdom Pseudomonadati; phylum Pseudomonadota; class Gammaproteobacteria; order Oceanospirillales; family Halomonadaceae; genus Halomonas; species Halomonas sp. BC04. The sequence continues at coordinate 6,322 of NZ_AZQX01000195.1, read as the reverse complement.
AAGGGAATGGTTTCGCCATGCAGCTTGTCGGCCGCCCCGCCATAGAAGCGGAAGTAGCGTGCGCAGGCCGTGATATCACCCCGGGCCTGTGTCATCGGCTTGCCGGTATCGGCACACTCCAGGGCCGCCAGGTTGGCGTGATCGGCCTCGATGACCGCGGCGAAGGCCAGCAGCCACTCGCTGCGTCGTCGCGCCGACCAGGAGGACCAGTCGCCCAGCTCGCCGCTGAAGGCACCGCGGGCGGCGACCACCGCCGTTTCGACCTCCCGCGACTGGCTGCGGGCAATCTCTGCGATCACCGCTCCGCTGGAGGGTGCCTGGACCTCCAGCCGTTCCCTCGTGGCAACCCATTCTCCGGCAATGAGCGCCTCGCGGGGCGGCATGATGGGTAGTGAAGACATGGCGTTTCCTTGTTGTTGTTCCGTTTCAATAGACCAGGCGCACCAGCCCCATGGAGATCCATGGCATGTAAGTGATCGCCACCAGGCAGGCGAGCACCACCAGTACGAAGCGCACCAGCCAGGGCAGCATCTCGTCGATGGTGATCCGTGCCACCGCACAGGCGGCAAAGAGGTTCACCCCCAGCGGCGGCGTGATCATCCCCAGCGCAAGGTTCACTACCATGATCAACCCGAAGTGCACCGGATGAACGCCGAACTGGATGGCAATGGGCGTCAGGATGGGAGCCAGCACCAGGATGGCCGCAGAGGTCTCGATGAACATGCCCACCAGCAGCAGCAGGACATTGACCGCCAGCAGGAACGCCATGGGGCTGTCGAACACTTCGGTCACCCAGCCGGCGATCTGGGACGGCAGCCCGGTCCGGCTGAGCAGGAAGCTGAACAGCGAGGCCGCTGCGATGATCAACATGACCGCCGCGGTGGAGATGACGCTCTGGCGCAGGATCGGCCATAGATCGCCCGGCTTCAGCTCACGGTAGTAGAGGCCACCCACGATCAGCGCATAGAACACCGCTACCGCCGACGCCTCGGTAGGAGTGAACACCCCGCCGTAGATACCGCCGATCACCACCACCGGCATCAGCAGCGCAAGCCAGGCACGCTTGAACGAGATCATGAAGCTGGTGCTGTCCTTGTGGTCATCCAGGCCGTAGCCCCGCACCTTGCAGAACAGGTAAAGAAACAGGATCAGGCACAGCCGATCAGGATGCCAGGGCCGATGCCGGCGAGAAACAGCTGACCGATGGAGGTATCGGTGCTGACGCCGAACAGGATGAGGGGAATCGACGGCGGTATCAGCACGCCAAGCTCTGCGGAGGAGGCCTGGATCGAAGCGGCCAGGGGCTTGGGATAGCCATGCCTGACCATCGCCGGTATCAGGATCGCGCCGATGGCGAAGGTGGTGGCGACGCTGGAACCCGACACCGCGGCAAACATCATGCAGGTCAGCACGCAGGTCATGGCCAGGCCGCCCTGGATGCCACCGACGATGGACTTGGCCAGATCCACCAGGCGCCGGGAGATACCGCCCGCCGCCATCAGGTTGCCCGCCAGGATGAAGAACGGGATGGCCATCAGCGGGAACTTGTCGATCCCGATGAACATCTGCTGGGGTACCAGCAGCAGCGGCAGCCGGGAGAAGAATTCGATACCGATGATCGAGGCCAGGATGATGGAGATCGCGATCGGCACCCCGACGGCAAAGAGGATGATCAGCGACAGGCCGATGACCAGATTCATGGCTGCGACCCTCCCGGACGGGAGCCATCGGACCCGCCAGGCAGGCCCACGACCTGCTTGGCCTTGTGGATCTCCCGAGACTCCACGTCGGGCGTGACCTCGCGCCCTTCGGGGCCGATCAATTCGCGGCCGGTGATCTGGGCCAGGATGCGTGCGATCACCGCCACGATGGCAAAGCTGGCACCGGTGGGAATGGCGGCATAGGCCCAGGACATCGAGATGTTCATGCCCGACATGGTCTGGTTGCTGACGCGCATCGTCATCTGGATGCCGAAATGGATCAACACCGCCAGCACCAGCAGGCAACAGCATACGATGACGATTTCCAGCAGCAGCATCAGCCGCTGTGGCATGACCTTGTAGATGGCTTCGACGGCCATCATGTAACCACCCCGAAACGTGGCGGCAGCCGCCAGGAAGACACACCAGATCATGGCCGTCCTGGAGGCCACCTCCGACCAGGTCGAGGGGGCATTGAAGAGGAATCGGGTGAGCACCTGATAGAAGCCCAGGGTCACGGACACGATCAGCATGGCCACAGCCATCAGCATGGCCAGACGCGTCAGCTGGTGCTCAAGACGAAGGAACAGCGAGACCATTGGGAATCACCATGACCAGAGGGCTCCCGGCATGGCGCCGGAAGCCCGGGGTGGAGAAGCTCAGCAGTTGGCGGCTGCTTCCTGGATACGCTCCAGCATGTCGCTGCCATGCTGCGAAGTGAAAATCTCGTAGGCGGGCTGTACCGCCTCCTGGAAAGGGCCGATGTCGATATCGGTCTGCACCGTCATTCCGTTCTCTTCCAGCAGCGCGACGCCCTCTTCCTCAAGGCGCGACACCTCGCCACGGGTGGCTTCGGCCGAAGCACGTGCCGCCTCGCGGAACCACTCCTGTTCCTCCTCGCTCAAGCCGTCGAACATGATCGGCGAGCCCAGCAGGATGGCCGGGGAGTAGACATGACCGGTCAACGACAGGTGATCCTGCACTTCCCAGAAGTTGGTGGCCACGATCACCGTGATGGGGTTCTCCTGGCCATCGACGGTGCCCTGCTGAAGTGCCGTGAACAGCTCCGGGAAGGCCATCGGCGTGGGTCGTGCGCCCAACTGACGGAAGGCTTCCTGGTGAACCTCGTTCTCCATGGTACGAACGCGCAACCCATCGGCATCGGCCGGTGAGAGCACTTCACGGCGGCTGTTGGTCAGATGGCGAAAGCCATTCTCGGTCCAGGCCAGGCCCACCAGGTCGTGCTGCCCTACCTTGCCGAGCAGTTCATCGCCGAGCTCGCCGTCGAGTACACAGCGCGCCTGGTCGTAGTCCTCGAACAGGAAAGGCAGGTCCAGCACATAGGTTTCCGGCACGAAGTTGCCCAGCGGACCGGTGGACGTGATGACCAGGTCCACGGTGCCGATCTGCAGGCCCTCGATCATCTCCCGCTCGCCGCCCAGGGAGCCGGAGGTATGTTCGTTGACGGTGAAGGCACCGTCACTGAGCTCCTCCAGCTTCGCCTTGAAAGCCTGTGCCCCGACGGCATAGTGCGATGTGGCGGAGAGCGTATGACCGAGCGTGATCTCCTGGGCCGCCTGGGCCTGGATGGCCATGCCGGCCAGAGCAGCAGCGGTCACGGTTCCGATGGCGGTAGAGAACGCGCGGCGTGCGAATAGCGTTTTCATTGTTTTGATACCTCTTCTTCGTGGAACACCGTTGGGTAGTGGAGCGCCCGTCTTGGACGGACGTGCAGTCACGCCTCCGCTTTCAGGAAGGCATCGACGATTTCACGCAGGTTGCCGTCACCCTGGAACCCCAGTTCCCGGGCGCGACGCGTGGTGAAGCGGGAAGGCCAGCCGGACACGATGTCCGCAATACGCCGGTCGGGCTCATGGCGCACGAGGGCGACCGCCTCGTCGCCCGCCACCTGGCGCAGCGTCTCGAGCATCTCCGCCACGGTGACCGTGATGCCCGGCAGCATGAAGGCGCGAAAGGGTCCCAGGGCGTCGCCGGCAACTTCTGCGCCGTGTATCAATGCCTCGACCACCTTCTGCGGTGACATCACGAACATCGACAGGTCGGTGGGCACCGGGCAGATGGCCTCTTCGCCGTTCAACGGCTCGCGCAGGATGCTGGAGGCGAAGCTCGACGCCGCCGCGTTGGGGCGCCCCGGGCGAATGATGATGGTCGGCAGGCGCAGCACTCGGCCATCCACCAGACCACGCCGGCTGTAGTCGTTGATCAGCAGCTCGCTCATGGCCTTCTGGGCACCGTAGGAGTTCTGGGGCTGCAGCGCGGTCATGTCGTCGACCACTTCGGGGAGGTCCCCACCATAGGCCGCCACCGAACTGGCCATGACCAGGCGTGTCCCGGCAAGGCCGTGGGTGTGACACCCCTCGAGCAGCGCCCGGGTGGCATCGAAGTTGACCCGCATGCCGAGCGCCAGATCCGCCTCGGCGGCGGCGCTGACGACGGCCGCCAGGTGATAGATCACGTCCGGCTTCGTGGCCAGCACCGGGTCGAGCCCGCCCGGCTCGGTGATATCCAGCGCCAAGCGCGTCACCTCGACCCCGTCGCCGGTCGGCATCGGCGGCTCGGCCATGTCGATGAGCGTCAGGCGACGTAGAGGCCGGCCATCGAGCACTCCCCGGGCCAGCAGTCTTGCCACCAGCCGTTGCCCCAGGAAGCCGGCGGCGCCGGTAATCGCAATGTGCATATGAGCCTCGCATTCATTGTTAGGGAAACACTGCGCAAATGCCTACACGAGCGAATCGCTGCGTTGCGCGGTGCCGAAGCGTCGGACCGGCGGATCCTCACATATACCCCATATGCTCCGGTTGACTCGAAACCTTCGGTTTCTCGCTCCTTCGGAGCCATCCTGCGGATGTTTGTCGCTTCGCTCGGTTCTGTGCTCCGTGCGCCTTGCGCTTCATCCCGCTCGGCGATTTGTTCAGCGCTTCCTTATTGATCGGGTTTCAGGCCGTGCGCCCGGCCCCACGCCAACCCCTGGCGCGTGTCGCCGATGGGTCGGTACTCGCAGCCCACCCAGCCGTCATAGCCGAGCGTTTCGAGACCTTCGAAGATGGCGGGGTAGTGGACCTCTCCCCTGTCGGGTTCATGGCGCTCTGGCACGCCGGCAATCTGGACATGGGCGATCGCGGCGAACTGCCGCTCCAGGTGGTGAATCAGATCCCCCTCCATGATCTGGCAGTGATAGAGGTCGAACTGCAGGCGAAGGTTGTCGGCACCCACCGCTTCCAGCACCGCCATGGCCTGGGCCTGGCGCGACAGGAAATAGCCCGGCATGTCGCGGGTATTGATCGGCTCGATCAGCACCTGGCGCCCCACCTTGGCTGCCTCACTGGCGGCGAAGCGCAGGTTCGCCACATAGGTGGCCTGATGATGGGCCCGGGTATAGGCATCCGCATCCACCGGCAGCAGGCCGGCCATGGCGTGCACCCGCGGACAATTCAGCGCCTCGGCGTAGCGCAGCGCCTCGACCACCGCATCGCGAAACTCCGCCTCGCGCCCCGGCAGACTCGCCAGCCCGCGCTCCCCCGCGGCCCAGTCCCCGGGCGGCAGGTTAAAGAGCACCTGCTCCACGCCGGCCTCCCGCAGCGCCCCCGCCAGCACCAGGGGGTCGTGCTCGTAGGGGAACAGGTACTCCACGCCGCGAAAGCCCGCTTCGGCGGCCGCCGCGAAACGGTCGAGAAAGCCGTGTTCGGTAAACAGCATGGTGAGGTTGGCGGCCAGTCGGATCATGGATCGTGTCTCTGTGTTCGTGTTTCTGGGTTCATGTGCCACCGATTCGTGTCAGTCGCGGGGAAAGCGCGCTTCGAGTGCGGCGACCTGCTCGGCGGTCAGGCAACGGGGGTTCTCACCGCGCAGCAGCAGGAACAGCCTGGCGGTCTCTTCCAGTTCCTCGGTGGCGTAGACCGCCGCCTCCAGGGTCTTGCCGGCCACCACGGCCCGTGGTTGGCCAGCAGCACTGCGCTGTGCCGGCCCGCCAACCCGCGCACCGCATCGCCCAGGGTGGGATCGCCGGGCACGTGGTAGGGCACCAGGGGCAATTTGCCCACCCGCATCACGTAATAGGCGGTGAGCGGAGGGATACAGTCGCAGGGGTCGACCTCCGGCAGGCAGGAGACGGCCACCGAATGGGTCGAGTGCAGATGGACGATGGCACCGGATTGGGGCCGCTCGTCATACATCGCCATGTGCAGGAAGCTCTCCTTGGTGGGCCGGTCGCCGTCGAGCAGCCGCCCGTCGCGGTCCAGATGCGAGATCCGCGCCGGGTCGAGCCGCCCCAGGCATGCATTGGTAGGCGTCATCAGCCAGCCGCCATCGTCCAACCGCACGCTAATGTTCCCGCTGGAGCCCATGGTCAGCCCTCGCGCGAACAGCGACTCGCCAAGGGTCGCGATGTCCTCGCGCAGGCGATTCTCGTCATGCAGGCTCATCGCGCCGCCTCCGTCGCCAGGACCTCGAAGGCCCGGGTAAAGAAATCGGTGCCGCCGAAGTTTCCGGACTTTAAAGCCAGCGACAGCGGGGCCTCGCGCCCGGCCAGAGAGGCCTGGGTCCAGGGGACACCCGGGGCGATCTGCTCGCCGATGCGCATGGCGCGCACACCCAGGGCCGAC
>NZ_AZQX01000194.1:0-19768 GCF_000568385.1 Halomonas sp. BC04 | reverse complement strand
GCCTGCCGGCGGCGCGCCAGGCGGCGGTGACCCGGGGCTGGCTTGAACGTGAGACGCTGCGTGAGGTGGCGCTAGCCCATGAGGTCTGTCCCTACTACCTGGGCCAGGAGCTGGCGCGCTGGTGCGATGTGACGGTGGGGGACGTGAACCACTACTTCGATGCTGGCGGCCTGCTGCATGGCCTGGCCCAGGCCAACGACTGGCGGCTGGCGCTGCTGGTGGATGAAGCCCATAACCTGGTGGAACGGGCCCGGGCCATGTACAGCGCCGAAATCGACCAGCGGCGTTTCAGCCGGCTGCATCGCTCGGCGCCGCCGGCACTGGTTCGCCCCCTGGGGCGAGTGGTGAGGCAGTGGCAGGCGCTGGTTCGCGAGGCCGAGCCGTTACCGGAAGGTGAGCCGGGGCGTCCGGCCTACCGCATCCTGGATGGGCTTCCCGACAAGCTGGTGGGGGCGCTGCAACTGCTGGCCGCCGCCATCACCGATTACCTGGGCGAGCACCCGACCGGTGCGGATCCGGAGCTGCAGGAGCGACTGTTCGAGGCGCTGGCCTTCTGTCGCCTGGCCGACTCCTTCGGCGACCACTCGCTGTGCGACCTGACATGCCATGGCAGAGGCCACGCCGTCGTCGGACTGCGCAACCTGGTGCCGGCCGACTTCCTGGCACCGCGCTTCACTGCGGCCCGGAGCAGCGTGCTCTTCTCGGCCACCCTGAGCCCTGCCCACTACCATCGCGACCTGCTGGGCCTGCCCGATGGGAGCGCCTGGCAGTCGGTGTCGTCACCCTTCACCAGCGACCAGCTGGCAGTGCGCATCCAGGGCGCCATTTCGACGCGGCTGCGGGACCGGGCTGCCTCCATCGAGCCGATCGTCGCCGAACTGGCAGGGCAGTACCGGCAACGCCCGGGCAACTACCTGGCCTTCTTCAGCAGCTTTGCCTACCTCGATACCGTGCTGGCCCGCCTGCGTGAGGCCCATGCCGAGATACCCGCCTGGGCCCAGACCCGCGGCATGCAGGAAGCCGACCGGGACACCTTTCTGGCGCGCTTCCGGCCTGGCGGGCAGGGTATCGGCTTTGCGGTACTGGGCGGCGCCTTCGCCGAAGGCATCGACCTGCCCGGAGATCGGTTGATCGGTGCCTTCATCGCCACCCTGGGGCTGCCCCCGTTCGACCCCTTCAACGAAGCGCTCAAGGCCCGGCTGGAGCGCCGCTTCGGCTGCGGCGACGACTATGCCTATCGTATCCCCGGCCTGATCAAGGTGATCCAGGCTGCCGGCCGGGTCATCCGGGGGCCGCAGGACCGAGGCACGCTGGTGTTGATCGACGACCGCTTCGGCCATCACCAGTTTCGCAGCCTGCTGCCGTCCTGGTGGCGATTGCAGCCGGTTCAGTGAGGCCGGGGCGGGATCTCCTCCACCCGGGTGGCGATATCCTCGTCGGCTTCGTAGAGCGCCTCCAGCTCCCGGGCCGCCTCCTGGATGGTCTGGATCTGTTTCTTCTCGTTGCCGAACACCGCCAGCTGGCGCATCAGCGCCTCCTCGTCATGGGGACGGAAGGTGTCGATGGTGTGCTGGGCCTGGTCGGGAGGGATACCCAGGCCGACCAGGGCGTCGCGGGTCAACTCCAGGCTGGCGGGCAGCAACTCGCGCACGATGTGGATGACGCCGGCTCGCATCAGCAGGTGGGCGTGGTAGCGGTTGCGTGCTCGGGCATAGAGCTTGAGGTGGGGGAACTGTCGCCTTGCCTGCTCGACGATGCGCATGGACGCCTCGGGGTCGCCCACCGCCACGACCAGTACCCGGGCCTTGTCGGCGCCGGCGGCCTTGAGCAGGTCGATGCGCGAGGCGTCGCCGTAGTAGACCTTGTTGCCGTAGCGCCGTACCACCTCGACCTGCTCGGCATTGATGTCGAGCACGGTGTAGGGGATCTTCAGCCCCTGCAGGGCGCGCCCCATGATCTGGCCGAAGCGTCCGAAGCCCGCAATGATGATCTGGGGTGATTCGTCCCGGGGACTGTCGTAGGTGGGCTTGGCCCGGGAGGGCGCAAACAGCCGACGCAGGCCATGGACATGCAGCTGGAAAAGCAGCGGCGTGACCACCATGGAGAGAGAGATCACCAGGATCAGCAGGCTGACCAGTGCCTGGTCGAGCAGAGCGGCGGCGGCTGCCGCTGAGAGCAATACGAAGCCGAATTCACCGCCCTGGGAGAGCAGCACGGCGAGGTTGGTAGCCTCCTTCCAGCTGCCCCCATAGAGCTTCGTTGCGACCAGCAGGCTCAGTGCCTTGAGCAGCACCAGCCCGAGGGTCAGACCGAGCACGACCAGCGGGATCTCCGCCAGCAGGCCGATCTCCGCCATCATGCCCACGGCCATGAAGAACAGCCCCAGCAGCAGGCCGCGGTAGGGCTCGATGTCGGCTTCGATATTGTGGCGGTACTCCGAGTCGGCGAGCAGTACGCCGGCAATGAAGGCGCCCAGGGCCATGGAGAGGCCGGCCAGCTCCATCAGCAGGGCGGCACCGATCACCACCAGCAGGGCGGTGCCGGCGAAGACCTCGCGGCTGCGAGTGGCGGCGGCATAGTGGAACAGCGGTCGCAGCAGGAAGCGTCCTCCGAGGATCAGCCCGGCGAAGGCCCCCGCGGCGAGACTCACCTCGCGCAGCAACGGTGCGGCGCCGTTGGTCATCAAGGCATCCGCGGCAAGCAGGGGAACGATGGCCAGTACCGGGATCGCCGCCAGGTCCTGGAACAGCAGCAGGGCGAAGGCGTGGCGCCCGTGGCGCGTCTGCAGCTCCTTGCGTTCACCAAGCAGGTGCAGGACCAGGGGGGTGGAGCAGAGCCCCAGGCTGAAACCCACCACGATGGCCGCGGCGGGCGACAGCCCCAGCCACCAGGCAGCCAAGGTGAGCACCAGAGTGGTGACGCTGACCTGGAGGCTGCCGAAGCCGAATACGGCCTTGCGCATCACCCTGAGACGCGAAGGCTTGAGCTCCAGGCCGATTACGAACAGCAGCAGGACGATGCCCACCTGGGAAAACTGCAGTACGCCCTCCGCATCCGGTACCAGGGCCAGCACCGAGGGGCCGATGACCACCCCGGCGGCCAGGTAGCCGAGGACCTCGCCGAGCCCCAGGCGCTTGAACACCGGTACGATCAGCACCGCCGCGGCGAGAAAGATCAGCACATTGATCAGCAGTCCGCTGGCCAAGGAAGACACCTCCGAGATGACAGGGGGAAGGGCATTCTACCCGAGGGGGTGTTCAACACTAAACAAGAATGAAGCAAGAAACGGGCCAGATGGCCGATGAAAGGGGAGCGGTCGGTGGCCGACCAGGCCATGCCGGGGTCAGCGGCCGCTGCCGCCGCGGGAGAGTGTCTCAAGGACGTTGACGCCGATGAAGCCAGTCAGTGCGCCGGTCAGAAAGGCGCCCGCCTCGGTGGCCACCACGACCCCCGGGAGCCCCAGGTAGCCGACGCCGAGCACCCCGGCGACATAGGCGATACTGGCCACCAGGAGGCCTTCGACAAGCCGCCGCCGGGTCAGCGCCTGGCGGGCGCCTTTGATGAAGCGGCGCCCATATCCACCCAGGGCACCCCCGACCAGGGCGGCGAGGATCGGTCCCCAGGGGAATTGCTGCTGGATCACGATTTCACTGCTCAGGCTGCCGGTAAAGGCGCTGACGGTAATGGGGGCCAGCCCCGAGGAGCGCAGACTGAATGAGGTCGTGGCCTGGCCCGGCGCGAAATGCGCCGCCCCGGTCTCGAGTCGGCCACCGCCGTCGAGGGTCAGGGCGACATCGGTGGGCTGCTCCGTGGGCAGCGGCATGCCGTGAGGCGCCAGCCGTACCAGGGTCACTTCGACGTTTTCCAGGCCCAGCCCCAGCACGCGGCGCGATGCCGGACGCAGTTCGAGGCGGGGCAGTACCTCGAGCTCCAGGTTGACGTCGGAGATGGTGGATCTGACCTCCAGGGTGGGGTTGGGGGTGGAGGGCAGGAAGCTCAGTCGCAGAGTCTGCTCGTGGGCCAGGCCGGGGCCGTCGATGCGAAGGGGGGGCAGCGTGTCTTGAATCGTCAGCCCCCTGAGCCGGATGCGGACTTCGACCGGGTGCTCCAGCTCGAGCCCGGGGGCGAGTCGCTCCTCCGATGGCTGCAGCCCGAAGATCAGTTCGGTGTGGTAGGCGCCGCTCAAAGGGTTCCAGACGGCCGGAATCGGACTGGCCGCCAGGGTCAGGCGCAGCCAGACGGCGGTCAGTGGCGACGGCTCGTCGACCGCACGATCAGCGGTTTCGGTGTCGGGCAAGGGTGACGGGATGACCAGGCCATTCGGCAAGGCCAGCGGCTCATTGGAGGTGATCCGCAGGGTTTCGATCTCGTCACTCTTGATGACGAAGGGGCGGGATTCAGGTGTGGCCAAGCTGATCCGCCCCTGCTCCTGACGGGGCTGTGTCAGCTCGGTGATATCCTCGCCTTGCAGGTCGGTGATCCTGAGTCTCTCCACCGTCTGGTCCCAATCGAGCAGGAGGCGCTCATCCGCCGAAGATGGCGTTGCGCTGGCGCCTACCGCGATGGTCAGGAGCGAAAGGAAGATGATCGTGAGCCAGTTGACATTGAGGTGCAGCGTCATGCGATGCCTGCGATCTTGACTCGGCTGCGCTCTGGTGAGACAAGGGTCCCTGATGCCATGGCATCGGGAGGCGTGTCTCGCTGCCGCCGCAGAGTGGTTTGAGGCGTGGCGATACTCACTTGCAGTATAGTCCAGTGGCGGCCACTCCCATGACGGTGGTGGCCTGAGCAAATGTGCGACTCATCGAGCAAAGGAGATGTCTGATGGGAATCGAGGTAGGCGGTCTGCTAGGCCTTATCTGGCTGATTATCGTGGTCTGGGCCATCGTCAAGGTGGCGAAGAGCCCGGCCGGCCCGGTGGCCAAGCTGCTATGGATCATTGTGCTGTTGCTGTTCCCGCTGGTGGGGTTGATTGTTTGGCTGTTGATGGGCCCCAAGGGTTAGGTTCTGCCCCAAAGCTGGTTGCGCCTTCGCTTGTCGACTTTATTTCAGGCAAAGCCGAAATATTCGAGTTTTCTCAGCAGGTCGCTCCGGTCTCCACCCGCACGCGGCCGAAGTTGCTGACAACCACCTTGGCACCGGTGTCGTATCGGCCGCAGATCGTGAAGGTGCCGTTGTGCCCGGCGGGCCGTCCCAAGGGGCCGTAGCGCACCGGCCGACCATCCTGGCGATAGCTGAGCGAGACGACACGGCTGTCGTCGAGAATCCGGAGCACCTCGTCGCTGCCGATACTGCCCCCCTCGGCCCGGCCCCGGATTATCACCAGCGGTGCCGTCCAGTCTTTGTTGTTGCAGCTCAACTGGTCGTGGCTGGGGCAGACGGTGACGGTGGCGCGGCGGGCGATGGCCGCATTGCGGGCCAGCGCCAGTGCGGTCTTGAGGCGCATCACTTCGGCCGATACCTCTTGGCGAGCGCTCAGTGTCTGGAAGGCGGGAATGGCCCAGCCGAACAGCAGGGCCATGACCGTAATGGCGACCAGCAGCTCGACCAGGGTCAGGCCGCGCTGGTCGGCCAGAGAAGAGGGGCCGCCGAGCAAGGCGGCGCCGATTGGGGCGTCCGTGCGCATGGTGTTCTCCCGGAGTGAAATCCCTTGTTACATGGGCTTTTTCACTCTAGTCGGGACTGGCGACGGTTCTGTAAGCGATTTCTGACAGAGTGTGTAGGCATCCTGCTGAACGGGCCGTATGCGAATGTCGGCAGTGGTGCGCTTACTCCTCGGGCTTCTGCTCCTGCAGGTAGCGGTCGCGGTGGGCGCTGGAACAGAACCACTCGCCCCGGTCGCGCAGGGCCTCGGTTTCCGGTACGTGGACCTGGCACCAGCGGCAGCGAACCATCTGGCCACCCTCCTGGCGCTTGTCATCTTCCAGCAGTTCCTCCTGGTTGAGTTTCCACTCGCGGTACATGCGGTAGAGTTTGAGGCCGGCGAAGAACAGCACGGCGAAGATGATCAGACGAATGAGCAATAGATTCATCCTTTTCTGGCTCCCTGGTGAGAGGGTGTCTACTAAGCTAATACGTCAGCCATGGGATAGTGAAACCATGCGAAACGTGCTTGTTAAGACGCACGGAAGTTCTTGTTTTTCGTCTGGTTTCGCCTTGCCAGGCTGTCGCTCGTGGGTTCGTAAACTCCCTCTGGGGCTAGCGGCTTTGCCAGCCGGACCCCCTTGCGGGACAATATGAATACATTGGATTCTCAAGAGATTTCTACGCCCATGCAAGACTTGACGCTGGTAATGGCTCAGTTGGACCCGCTGGTGGGGGACATTCCCGGCAATGCCGACCGGGCCATCGAGGCCGTTCGTGAGGCACGTATCGAGCATGGTGCCGATATCGTGGTGTTTCCCGAGCTCTATCTCAGCGGTTATCCGCCGGAAGATCTGCTGCTGCGGCCTTCCATGGAGACCCGCTTGCGCGCAGCACGTTCCCGCATGGCCGCCAAGGTGGTACGCGACGTGCTGGTGATCATCGGCTACCCGGGGCGCCGGGAGGGGAACGGCTACAACCTGGCGGGACTGCTCTACAACGGCGAATGGCTCGACGAGTACGCCAAGCAGGTGCTGCCCAACTATCAGGTGTTCGACGAGCGGCGCTACTTCGCCACCGGCGAGCGGAGCCTGGTCATCGAGCACAAGGGGGCGAAGCTCGGCCTGTTGATCTGCGAGGACCTGTGGGATGGCGCACCCGTGCGGACGGCCCGCGATGAAGGCGCCGAGATCCTGATTACCCTCAATGCTTCGCCCTACCATCAGGACAAACCGGCCGAGCGCCTGCGCCTGCTCGAGCAGCGTGCCGCCGAGGTGGGGTTGCCGGTGGTGTACGTCAACACCATCGGCGGGCAGGACGAGCTGGTGTTCGATGGTGGTTCGGCCTGCGTGGATGGCAGTGGCGCCTTGCGCGTATTGGCCCCCTACTGGCAGGCGGGCCTGATGCCGGTCCAGTTCGTGCAGGAAGCGGGGCGGTGGGTGCCGCAGGAGGGGGAGATCGAGCCCCCGGAAGCGCCGGAAGAGAGCCTCTACTGTGCCCTGGTCAGCGGCCTTCGCGACTACGTCAACAAGAGTGGTTTCGATGGCGTGGTGATGGGGTTGTCCGGTGGCATCGATTCGGCCTGTCGTTGGCCATCGCCGTGGATGCGCTGGGCCCGCAGCGGGTGCAGGCGGTGATGATGCCTTATCGCTATACCGCCGATATCTCCCGGGAGGATGCTGCCGAGCAGGCTCGGCTGCTGGGTGTCGGCTACCAGGTCCTGCCCATCGAGCCCATGGTCGATGCCTTCATGGAGACCCTGGCCGATACCTTCGCCGGTACCCAGCGGGATACCACGGAAGAGAACCTGCAGTCGCGCTGTCGCGGTGTGCTGCTGATGGCGATCTCCAACAAGAAGGGGCTGATGGTGCTGACCACCGGCAACAAGAGCGAGATGGCGGTGGGCTATGCCACGCTCTATGGCGACATGGTCGGGGGGTTCAATGCCCTCAAGGATGTCTACAAGACCTGGGTCTATCGGCTGGCCCGCTGGCGCAATACCCAGTCACCGGCGATACCCGAGCGGGTCATCGATCGCCCCCCCTCTGCCGAGCTTGCGCCGGACCAGAAGGATAGCGACTCGCTGCCCGACTACGATGTGCTCGATGCCATCCTGATGTGCTACATAGAGGGTGACATGAGCGCGGAGGCGATCATCGAGGCTGGCTACGATACTGATGACGTCTATCGAGTGGTTCAGCTGGTCGACCGTTGCGAGTACAAGCGGCGTCAGGCGCCGGTAGGGGTGCGGGTGACGCCACGGGGCTTCGGTCGCGACCGTCGCTACCCCATCGTCAACGGCTGGCAGCCGGGCGAGTAGGGCGAAAAAAACCGCGATGAGCCCATCGCGGTTTTTTTTTATCCCAGGCCGTGGCTCAGGCCGATAGTGCCTGGGCGCTCACATGCTGCGGGCGGAAGGTACGGCCGCGCAGGCGCTCGTTGCCCGGGTCGTTCTCGATCAGCACCTGCAGTACTTCACGGGCGCGGTCGCGCATGTCGAGGCCCAGGTAGCCCTCGACCATCACTGCCAGGGCATCACGGGTGGCTTCGGCCTCGGGGAAGTTCTCGACCACCCAGCGGCCGCGCTCCACGGCTGCCAGGTAGGCACCCTTGCGCAGATAGAAGTCGGCGACATGGAGCTCGTGTCGTGCCAGCAAGTTGCGCAGGTAGATGATGCGCTGCTGGGCATCCGGCGCGTACTCGCTGTCGGGGTAGCGGCTGACCAGTTCGCGGAAGTCGGTATAGGCATCCCGCGAGGCACCGAGATCACGCTTTGAAATGTCGATCAGGCGCAGTCGCTCCAGGCTGAACCGGCCTGCCTGCCAGGAGGAGAGTCCGCGCATGTAGAGCGCGTAGTCGGCCTGTGGGTGGGTGGGGTGCAGGCGAATGAAGCGGCTGGCTGCGGCGCGGGCGGCTTCCCAGTCATTCGTCTCGTAGTAGGCGTAGATCAATTCAAGCTGTGCCTGTTCGGCATGACGGCCGAAGGGGAAGCGGGTATCGAGCGCCTCGAGACGAGAGATCGCCGTGGTGTGGCGTCCTCTTTCCAGAGCCTCCCGGGCCTCTTCGTAGAGCTCTTGTTCGGCGACGCCGGCGAACTCGTCCTCGTCGTTCGAGCCTGACCTGCCGGCGCAACCGGTGACCAGGGCAGTGGTCAGCAGCAGGGCGACAAGGCGTGTAGCGATGGTGGAAACGCGCATCCTGATCCTCGTGTCTAACATCCCGTGTCGGCCATGGTAGGATTGGCCGTAACCCGTCCACTATAAAGCACCTTGCGTGAAAACGCAGTCCTCCGGTGCCTGCCCAGCGATAGCCCCTATATGCCCCAGATTTTGGAAGCCCAGCAACGAGTGCCCGTTTCCCTCGCCGGAGCCCGCCTGGACCAGGCTGCATCCGAGCTCTTCGCCGACCATTCCCGCGAACGGCTCAAGGGTTGGATTAAGCAGGGCGCCCTGACGGTCGACGGGGAGCCTGGCAGGCCCAAGGACAAGGTGGCCGGCGGCGAGTGGCTGCGACTCGTGGCCGAAATCGAGGACGACACCCGCTTCGAGGCCGAAGATATTCCCCTGGACGTGGTTCATGAGGACGACGAGTTACTGGTCATCGACAAGCCGGCGGGGCTGGTGGTCCATCCGGCAGCGGGCAATCCCGACGGCACCCTGCTCAATGCATTGCTGCATCACTGCCCCGCCCTCGCCATGGTGCCCAGGGCGGGCATCGTGCACCGCCTGGACAAGGACACGACCGGGCTGATGGTGGTCGCCAAGACCTTGACCGCCCAGACCGCGTTGGTCGATCAGCTGCAGTCGCGCACGGTCTCGCGTGAATACGATGCCGTGTCGGTGGGAGTGATGACGGCCGGGGGCACCGTTGACGCGCCGATCGGTCGCCACCCCAAGGATCGCAAGCGCCAGGCGGTCAACGCCAATGGCAAGCCGGCGGTGACCCACTATCGCGTGGTGGAGCGGTTCCGCGCCCATACCCATGTGCGCTGCCGGCTCGAGACCGGGCGCACCCACCAGATTCGCGTCCACCTGGCCCATCAGCGCTTTCCCCTGATCGGCGATCCGGTCTATGGCAGCCGTCTCAAGCTGCCGCCGGGAGCCAGCGAAGGCCTCAAGGAGCTGCTGCGTGGTTTCCCTCGCCAGGCGCTCCATGCCCGCAAGCTGGCCTTCGTCCATCCCGGCAGCGGTGAGCGAGTCGAGTTTCGTGCCGCCCTGCCCGATGATCTGCTGATGCTGATCGACTATCTCCGCGACGACCGCGAGGCGATGCTATGAGCGATGCCCCTCACCTGCAGCCCACCCTGATCGAACCGGACTGGCCGGCCCCCGTGAGTGTCGGCGCCTTCGTGACCACTCGGGAATCCGGCCCCAGCCAGGGGGATTTCGCCAGTTTCAACCCGAGTGACAGGGTGGGTGATAACCCCAATCATGTGGCGCTCTGCCGCCGCCTGCTGGCGGATGAGCTCGACAGTGACAGGCCGCTGCTGTGGTTGAACCAGGTACATGGGGCCCGGGTGCAGGCAAGCTACTCCGAGGCCATGCCCGAGGCCGATGCCGCCGTGGCCTTCGATTCAAGCTACGCCTGTGCGGTACTCACCGCCGACTGCCTGCCGGTGTTCTTCTGCAATCGCCAGGGTACCCGGGTCGGTGTGGCCCATGCGGGCTGGCGCGGACTGGCCGGCGGCGTACTGGAAGCGTCGGTGGCGGCGCTGGGCGTGCCGCCGGAAGAGGTGATGGCCTGGCTGGGGCCGGCGATCTCCAATGCCCAGTTCGAGGTAGGCCCCGAGGTGCAGCAGGCCTTCACCGGGGTCCATCCCGAGGCCGAGGCAGCCTTCGATCCGAGCCCCTATCGCCTGGGTCATTTCATGGGCGACCTCTACAAGCTGGCCAGGCTGCGGCTGGAGCGACTCGGCGTGTCGCATGTCAGCGGCGGCCACTTCTGTACTGCCTGCGAATCGCGCTTCTACTCCCATCGTCGTGATAACGGCAGGACGGGGCGGATGGCCAGCGTGATCTGGCTAAGGTAAGTGAGGAGTCTGTCGGACGTGACGTTGATCGACTGCGAGATCCGGTCAAATCCGACAGGCTCCTGGGTGTTAACGGGCGCCTTCCAGGCGCGCCGCTCTCTGGCATAGCCTGACCTGTGTCAAGCTAAAAATCCCTTTCCCTGGCAGGCGACTTGAAAGCTGGCCCCTCTGACTCCATTGATACTGTCAAACGCGATATGACAGGGCCAAGCGGTGCGTCCAAGCAGCGCCGCCACCCCGATGGAGGAGTGACCGAATGCGATTCGACAAGTTTACCGGCAAGCTGCAGAACGCCGTGGCTGATGCTCAGTCCCTGGCCGTGGGCCGAGGACACAACCAGCTCGACCCCGGCCACCTGCTGCTGGCGCTGCTCGATGCCAGCGACACCGGCGTCAAGGCGCTGATACAGCGAGCCGACGGCGACCCTGCTCGGCTGCGCGACAGCCTCGTGGGCTATCTCGACGACCTGCCCCAGGTCAGCCAGTTCGAGGGGGAGGTGCAGCCCTCCCGTAACTTGATCAAGCTGTTCAACCTCACCGACCGCGAGGCGCAGAAGCGCGGTGACCAGTACATTGCCAGCGAGCTGGTGCTGCTGGCGGCGCTGGAAATGCGCCATGGCGTGAGCAAGCTGCTGACCCAGGCCGGCGTGACGCGCAAGTCCCTGGAGACGGCCATCGACAGCCTGCGGGGTGGCGAGCGGGTCGATGATCCCAATGCCGAGGAACAGCGCGAGGCGCTGGAGAAATACACCCTGGACCTCACCGAGCGGGCCGCCAGCGGCAAGCTCGATCCGGTTATCGGTCGCGACGACGAAATCCGTCGCACCATCCAGGTACTGCAGCGTCGCACCAAGAACAACCCGGTACTGATCGGCGAGCCCGGCGTTGGCAAGACCGCCATCGTCGAGGGTCTGGCCCAGCGCATCGTCGACGGCGAGGTGCCAGAGGGACTCAAGAACAAGCGCGTGCTATCGCTGGACATGGGCTCGCTGCTGGCGGGTGCCAAGTTCCGCGGTGAATTCGAGGAGCGGCTGAAGTCGGTGCTCAAGGAGCTCTCCCAGGAGGAGGGCCAGGTCATCCTGTTCATCGATGAGCTGCATACCATGGTCGGCGCCGGCAAGGCCGAGGGTGCCATGGACGCCGGCAACATGCTCAAGCCGGCGCTGGCCCGCGGTGAGCTGCACTGCGTGGGTGCCACCACCCTGAATGAGTACCGCCAGCATATCGAGAAGGATGCCGCGCTCGAGCGACGCTTCCAGAAGGTGCTGGTGGAGGAGCCTTCCGAGGAGGACACCGTGGCGATCCTGCGCGGGCTCAAGGAGCGCTACGAGGTCCACCACGGCGTCGACATTACCGACGGTGCGATCATCGCCGCGGCCAAGCTCTCGACTCGCTACATCACCGACCGGCAGCTTCCCGACAAGGCCATCGACCTGATCGACGAGGCCTCGTCTCGCATTCGCATGGAGCTGGACTCCAAGCCCGAGGAGATGGACCGCCTCGACCGCCGGCTGATCCAGCTCAAGATGGAGCGTGAGCACCTCAAGAAGGAGACCGACGAGGCCTCGCGCAAGCGTCTGGAGAGCCTGCAGGCCCAGATCGACGAGCTCGAGCGGGAGTACGCCGACCTCGATGAGATCTGGAAGGCCGAGAAGGCCAGTATTCAGGGGGCGGCGCAGTACAAGGATGAACTGGACAAGGTGCGCACCGACCTGGAACAGGCGCGCCGCCAGGGGGATCTCGCGCGCATGTCCGAGCTGCAGTACGGGGTGATTCCCGAGCTGGAGCGAAAGATCGCCGAGAGCAGCGAGGCGGAAGCCGATACTTCCCGCCACCAGCTGCTGCGCTCCAATGTCACCGAGGAGGAGATTGCCGAGGTGGTGTCGCGCTGGACCGGCATTCCGGTTGCCAAGATGCTGGAGGGCGAGCGCGACAAGCTGCTGCGCATGGAGGAGTCGCTGCATGAGCGGGTGATCGGTCAGGATGAGGCGGTCACCGCCGTGGCCAACGCCGTGCGCCGTTCTCGAGCGGGTCTCTCGGATCCCAATCGTCCCAACGGATCCTTCCTGTTCCTTGGCCCCACCGGGGTGGGCAAGACGGAGCTGTGCAAGGCGCTGGCCAACTTCCTCTTCGACACTGAGGAGTCCATGGTGCGCATCGACATGTCGGAGTTCATGGAGAAGCACTCCGTGGCACGGCTGATCGGTGCGCCTCCCGGCTATGTCGGCTACGAGGAGGGGGGGTATCTCACCGAGGCGGTGCGCCGCCGGCCATACTCGGTACTGCTCCTCGACGAGGTGGAGAAGGCCCATGCGGATGTGTTCAATATCCTGCTGCAGGTACTGGAGGACGGTCGCCTGACCGATGGCCAGGGCCGCACCGTGGACTTCCGCAATACCGTGATCGTGATGACCTCCAACATGGGCTCGGACATCATCCAGCGCATGGGCGGCGATGACAGCGACTACGAGCAGATGAAGGAGATGGTCATGGCCGTGGTCGGCGACCACTTCCGGCCGGAGCTGATCAACCGCATCGACGAGGTAGTGGTGTTCCACGCCCTCATGCAGGAGCAGATCCAGGCCATTGCCGGCATCCAGCTCGATCGCCTGCGCGCCCGGCTCGCCGAGCATCAGCTGGAACTGGACGTCAGTGACGAAGCCCTGGCCCAACTGGCCGTGGTGGGCTTCGACCCGGTCTATGGCGCCCGCCCGCTCAAGCGGGCGATCCAGAGCCGCATCGAGAATCCGCTGGCCCAGGACCTGCTGGCGGGCAAGTTCCGCCCCGGCGATGTGATTCGCGTCACCGTCGAGAACGGGAAATTGTCGTTCAACACCTGACACAAAGCGTTACGCAGTTGGCCGGCCATGGGGTTGGCAACTGGCTACACTGAATACAGGTTGCGTCCTGTAACCCCCTTGCCCGCCCGCCCTTTGCTGGCGGGCTTTTTTATTCGAAATCTTGCGGAAACTCCCGCTCTTGGCCAGCAAAAGTCGCTTGGCGGTTGACACTGCTGCGACGCTATTGGAATCTTGTCCGTTCCTGATTTGCGGGCGCGGACTCTGCGGGCAACCCCCCACTACCGCGTGACGGGTAGGCCATGTTGCCTCTACCCGCCGAAGGACTACCGGGACCGGGCCAACCGCCCGTCCTGGCCAACGCCCCCGACGCGGTTAACCGCCGTGAAGGGACCCGATGATTTTTGTCGCGAGCGCAGCAATAAATCAGGGGTCCCGAATGAGAGTGCAGGCCCCAACAGGGCCAATTGCCAGGGTTTGGCATCAGGTGCCGGCGTATCCGGCAGCGACATACCGTCGCACTCGAACCCGTGCCCGTCGAAGGGCGCGGATCGCACTCGAGACCTCCAGGGGAGAAACACACGTGGAACTGCTTTCCGGCGCGGACATGATTGCCCGATTCCTGCAGGATGAGGGCGTCGAATATATATACGGCTATCCCGGTGGTGCGGCGCTGCACATCTACGATGCGCTGTTCCGCCAGGACAAGGTCAAGCACATCCTGGTGCGCCATGAACAGGCGGCGACCCATGCCGCCGACGGTTATGCCCGGGCTTCGGGCAAGCCGGGCACGGTGCTGGTGACTTCCGGCCCCGGTGCCACCAATGCCGTTACCGGCATTGCAACCGCCTACATGGACTCGATACCCATGGTGGTGCTGTGCGGTCAGGTGGCCAGCCACCTGATCGGCGAGGACGCCTTCCAGGAGACCGACATCATCGGCGTGACGCGGCCCATCGTGAAGCACAGCTTCTCGATCAAGCACCCGTCCGAGATCCCGGAAGTGCTCAAGAAGGCCTACTACCTGGCTTCTACCGGCCGCCCCGGCCCGGTGGTGGTGGACATTCCCAAGGACATGACCGCCCCCACCGAGCGCTACGAGTACGTCTATCCCAAGAAGATCAAGATGCGCTCGTACAACCCGGTGGCCCGTGGTCACACAGGCCAGATCAAGAAGGCCGTCGAGCTGATGCTCAAGGCCAAGCGGCCAATGTTCTACACCGGCGGCGGTGTGGTCACCGGCCGGGCCAGCGAGGGGCTCACCGACCTGGTCAAGCGATTGGGCTATCCCATCACCACGACGCTGATGGGCATCGGCTCCTATCCGCAGAGCGATCGTCAGTGCCTGGGCTGGCTGGGCATGCATGGCTCCTATGAGTCGAACATGGCCATGCACCATGCCGACCTGATCATTGCCATCGGGGCTCGCTTCGACGACCGGGTCACCAACAACACCTCCAAGTTCTGTCCCACGGCCAAGATCGTGCACGTGGACATCGATCCCAGTTCGGTTTCCAAGACCGTGCGTGCCGACGTGCCCATCGTCGGGCCGGCGGGTAGCGTGATCAACGAGATGATCAGCCTGCTGCAGGGCAAGGAGGTCGAGCATCCCGAAGCGCTCGGCGAGTGGTGGCAGAAGATCGAAGGCTGGCGCAGCGAGCGGTCGGGCAAGCTCTACGAGCCTTCTCAGTCGGGCGAGGCGCTCAAGCCCCAGGAAGTGATCGAGGCGCTCTGCGAGGCCACTCGCGGCGAGGCGTACGTGACCACCGACGTGGGGCAGCATCAGATGTTCGCGGCCCAGTATTACAAGTTCGACAAGCCCAACCGTTTCATCACCTCCGGCGGGCTCGGGACCATGGGCTTCGGCTTTCCTGCGGCCATGGGCATCAAGCAGAACTTCCCCGATGAGCAGGTGATCTGCGTCACCGGCGAAGGCAGCTTCCAGATGATGATGCAGGAGCTGTCGACCTGTAAGCAGTTCGGCGGTGGCGTGAAGATCGTCAACCTGAACAACGCTTCGCTGGGCATGGTGCGTCAGTGGCAGGATCTCAACTACAAGTCGCGTCATGCGCACTCCTACATGGAATCGCTACCGGACTTCAGCAAGCTGATCGAGGCATATGGCTTCACCGCGCTGCGGGTGGAGACGAAGGATGAGCTCGGCCCGGCGCTCGAGCGTACCTTCGCCGACAACCATGAGCTGGTGTTCCTCGACGTCATCGTCGACCCGCGCGAGCACGTTTATCCGATGCAGGTGCCCCTGGGCTCCATGCGTGACATGCTGCTTTCCAAGACGGAGCGGACCTGATGCGTCATATCATCTCGATTCTGATGGAAAACGAACCGGGCGCTCTGTCGCGGGTGGTGGGGCTGTTCTCGCAGCGAAACTTCAACATCGAGACGCTGAACGTGGCGCCCACCGAGGACCCGTCGCTGTCGCGGCTGACCGTGACCACCGTGGGCGATGACCGGGTGATCGAGCAGATCACCAAGCATCTCAACAAGCTGATCGACGTGATCAAGCTCGTTGACCTCACCGAGGGCAACCACATCGAGCGCGAGCTGATGCTGGTGAAGGTCAAGGCCCTGGGAGCGGCCCGAGACGAGGTCAAGCGCACGGTGGATATCTTCCGCGCGCAGATCGTCGACGTGACGCCCAGCCTCTACACCGTGCAGATCACCGGCGATGCCGGCAAGCTGGATGCCTTCCTTCAGGCCATGGGGCCGGTGGGCATTCTGGAAGTGGCGCGGACGGGGGTTTCCGGTATCGCACGAGGCGATAAAGTCCTCAGCCTCTGATTCTGACTGTTTGAAGCGTTCAGCCGCCCTTCGGGGCGGCTTTTTCGTTTCAGCGCTCCACGACCTCGTCCCACAGTGCCTGGATCAGCGGGCTCTTCAGGCGGCGATTGAGCACGCACAGCCCGACGTCGTAGTGGGGTAGCTCCGGCTTGACCGGGAGCACCCTGACGCGTTCGACGAGGGGGCTGTTGTCGAGCACGATCTTCGGCACCACGCCGACTCCGAAGCCCAGGCCGACCATGCTGACGATGGCCTCGTGGCCGGCGACCTGGGCATAGATGCGCGGGGCGACGCCCAGGGCCTTGAACCAGGTGTCGGCGTACTCCCGTGACAGACCCGCTTCGGAGAGGATCATCGGCACGTTCTGCCACTGTGTGGCAGAGGGGGATTCGGGGGTGCCGGGGATCCAGTCGGCCTGGGCGGCGGGGGCGATGAAGACCAGTGGCGAGCGAGTCAGGGACTTGAAGGCCAGAGGACTCGGTACGCCGCGTGGCCTCGGGGTGATCGCCATGTCTTCTTCGCCGTCGAGTACCCGTGACATGGATTCGGCGGGATCGCCGGTATGCAGCTTGAGCTCGATTCTTGGGTGGCGCAGTCGAAAGTCGCTGAGCAGATCGTAGAGGAAGCTGTAGCTGGCGGTGACCGAGCAATAAATGCTGATCTCACCGGCGAGTTCGTCGGCATGCCTGCTCAGCGTGTGGCGCAGCACCTCCCACTGCGCCAGGGTATCCCTGGCGTACTCCTGAAAGATCAGGCCCTGGGGGGTCAGGGCCACGTGGCGGTTATCGCGCTCGAACAGCGGTACTTCCAGGTTCTGCTCCAGTTGGCGGATGGTGCGTGAGAGCGTGGAAGGGCTGACGTGGCAGAGCTCGCTGGCACGACCGAAGTGCAGCGTATCGGCCAGGGCGAGAAACTGCTTGAGGGGGCGCATGTCCATGGTTTGATTATTTCATATTCCGGCATGTCGTGTTGCAAATATAGCGTTTTACGCAATGTCAGTGCTGGCGTAAGGTGACGGCATCGGATGGCAGGATGCCCAGTGCCGCAACAGACGGCGCGGGTGGCCATCAACGCTGACACCTCAACCCTTCGGTCAACCACTTCAGGAGCACATCATGCGCGTGTATTACGACAAGGATTGCGATCTCTCCCTCATTCAAGGCAAGAAGGTGACCATCGTCGGGTATGGCTCCCAGGGCCATGCCCATGCCAACAACCTGAAGGAGTCGGGCGTCGATGTCACCGTCGCCTTGCGTGCCGGCTCGTCCTCTGCCGCCAAGGCCGAGGCCGCCGGCCTCAAGGTTTCCGGTGTGCCGGAGGCCTGCAAGAGCGCCGACGTCGTCATGATCCTGGCGCCGGACGAGAACCAGAAGGCCATCTACGAGAACGAGGTCGAGCCGAATCTCAAGCAGGGGGCCACCCTGGCCTTCGCCCACGGCTTCAACATTCACTACAATCAGATCGAGCCGCGCAAGGACCTGGACGTGATCATGATTGCGCCCAAGGCCCCGGGCCACACCGTGCGCTCCGAGTTCGTCAAGGGTGGCGGTATTCCCGACCTGATCGCCATCCACCAGGATGCCTCCGGTACCGCCAAGGAGCTGGCGCTCTCCTACGCTGCCGGTGTCGGCGGCGGCCGCAGCGGCATCATCGAGACCACGTTCAAGGATGAGACGGAGACCGACCTGTTTGGCGAGCAGGCGGTACTGTGCGGTGGTGCGGTCGAGTTGGTCAAGGCCGGTTTCGAGACCCTCACCGAGGCAGGCTACGCTCCGGAAATGGCCTACTTCGAGTGCCTCCACGAGCTCAAGCTGATCGTCGATCTCATGTATGAGGGCGGCATCGCCAACATGAACTACTCCATCTCCAACAACGCGGAGTATGGTGAGTACGTGACCGGCCCCGAGATCATCAACGAGCAGTCGCGTGCGGCGATGCGCAATGCACTCAAGCGCATCCAGACCGGCGAATACGCCAAGATGTTCATCAATGAAGGCAACAGCAACTATCCTTCGATGACCGCTCGCCGTCGCCTGAATGCTGAGCACGACATCGAGCAGGTCGGTGCCAAGCTGCGCGGCATGATGCCGTGGATTGCTGCCAACCAGCTGGTGGACAAGTCCAAGAACTGAGCCTCGGCTCGTCTGGACCACCTCAAGGGCGCGGGCTTCCGCGCCCTTGTCGTATCAGAAGGTAGCCGTGGCACTTTGCGCTTCGGTGACAGCGTGTAGAATGAAGTCATCGCCTTCGGGCGACTCCATTCTGGCAACGGACGAGATGAATGAGTCAGGATCCCCGCAATACCGAGCATGGCCCTCATGAAGAGGGTGACGAATCCGGCCCGAGCGAGCACGAACGGCTCCCTCCTGCCGAGGAAGATCTGGCTGCCGCTTTCGTTCGCGAAACGGAGGTTATCGAGGAGTCCATTGAGGATGGCAAGAAGGTGAGGCGCAGGGGAATCTATCTGCTGCCCAACCTGTTCACGACTTCGGCGCTGTTTGCCGGCTTCTTCTCCGTGGTGGCCGGTATCAATGGCGACTTCACTGCGGCGGCGGTGGCCATTTTCATTGCCATGGTGCTCGACGGCCTGGATGGGCGTGTCGCCCGCATGACCAATACCCAGAGTGCTTTCGGTGCCGAATACGACAGCCTTTCCGACATGGTCTCTTTCGGCGTGGCCCCGGCATTGGTCGCCTTCACCTGGATTCTGCAGGACATCGGCAAGACCGGCTGGGTGGTGGCCTTCCTCTACGTGGCCTGTGCCGCCCTGCGGCTGGCACGCTTCAATGTGCAGGTCGGCAGCGTTGACAAGAAGTGGTTCATTGGCCTGCCCAGCCCATCGGCTGCCGCTTTCGTGGCGGCAAGTGTCTGGACCTTCCACAGCTTCGATGCCGATGCCGTCGGGTTCAAGATTCTGATGCTGCTGGTGGTGGCTGCTGCCGGCGTGCTGATGGTCAGTAATATCCGCTACTACAGCTTCAAGGAGGTCGACCTCAAGGGGCCGGTGCCTTTCGTGGTGCTGCTGGCCATCGTGCTGGGTTTCGTGGTGATCTCCATGCAGCCCTCGGTAATGCTGCTCCTGCTGTTCGGTGCCTATGTCGCATCCGGGCCGACCCAGGCGATATTGCGCAAGATGAAGCAACCCACCGCTACTGGCTGAGCCTGTCCTGTCCACAGCCGCTCGCTCGGAAGCGCCTGTGGATGGGCGTTTCGGGCGGGCCGTGAAATTTTGCGACGAAAGTCCTTGCAGCGGCGACGCTCAGCCCTTAAAGTACGCATCCGCTGCCGGCAACGGGCAAACGTTACCGGCGGTAGAAGTGGAGAAAGTGCTTGTTTCTGTTTGGTTTTTTCGGATCGGCTAGTGAGATTCGCGATTGACAGGAGCGCCGGAGACGGTAGAATGCACGCCACGCTGAAGGCAGCCGGCGGTACCGGCGCTTCGATGGCAGCCTCACCCCGGTGAGGCCAGCGAAGAGAGTTGACAAGCTCAGCCGATTCAGTAGAATACGCCTTCCTCGCAGGGCGCTGGCGAGGCCGCTGACAGAGTCAGCCGCCACGAC
>NZ_AZQX01000193.1:0-7729 GCF_000568385.1 Halomonas sp. BC04 | reverse complement strand
GACAAAGTGCCTCTTCTTGAGCCTGCTTCCATAGATGCTGCACGTCGGAGCGGCATGAAGGGTGCTCGCCTCCCTGCAGGTAGTCATAATACGCTGACATCCCCATGCCACTGTCATGCAGCAACCGGTAAAATGCACGCAGGGTCAGAGTACGATGAGCAGCAGGATCTTTTTCCACGGATACGAGTGTCTGGAATTGACGACTGCCGTCGGACTTCCGTATCGAGCTGAAGCCTTCGCCTAAGCCGCCCGGCCCCGCAAAGAGGTCAACTACGTGAATCGGCTTCGTCATCAATGATAACCTGCAATTCGTTCTTGGAAAGTGGGGGGGCTATAAGCATGCCCGATGTTGTCGATAGTTCGACCCGCTCGCGCATGATGCGGGCGATAAAGGGCCGTGACACCCATCCCGAAATTGCTCTGCGCAAGTACCTTCACGCCCAAGGATATCGGTTCAGGCTTCACCGCAAGGATCTGCCGGGGTCGCCTGATCTCGTCCTGCCGCTTCATAACCTAGTCATCTTCGTACATGGTTGCTTTTGGCACAGGCATGCTGGCTGCTTCTATGCCACGACCCCCGGCACCAGGCCGTCATTCTGGGAGGCCAAATTCGAAGCAAATGTCCGCCGAGACCAGCGGGCATGCCAAGAATTGAAGCAGTTGGGATGGCGTGTCCTGGTGGTCTGGGAATGCGGCTTCAAGCACTGCCGTAAGCAACTATCCGACATTCCTGAACTGATCCAAGCCGTCAATCTGTATCAGGAGTGGCCATCCCGACCACCAAGCTTCGCTCTTCCTAGCCTTGCATTTCTCCGTGACGGAACCCGTTATCGGACGCAGCCGTCTCCGGACGGCGTATGATACCAGGTTATCCTCGTGGGGCTAGCATTACCATACCTGAATGGGCCGTGTTCTGGCTGAGCCAGGCAGCTCACCTGAACAAGAACATCAAATGTCTGCAATCGATTCGCCCTCTTTGCTGATCTCCTCGCGGACAGGGCGCTCCGCAGCCCGCTGCCAACCAATGCACTGCCATCAAAATTGCTTAGCGTCTAGCCTGGCTCATTCCAGGTCGCATAGGCTTGTCGTCACCGAGCGATCCAAAGGGATACACGTAAGACCCGCCTAATCTCTCTTCCCTGACAACCACTCAGCGGCTAATTTCCATTAGCGACTGCTTGTTGCTTGTGGCAGGCCTCATAGATAATACTGTATAAAATCACAGCTATCTAGAGGGGCGTCACTCATGCCGCCAGAGAGACTCATCCCAGCACATCCCGCCCCACTCACCCTGGCACTGCCGTTTCGGCCTCTCGGGCTTCCCCTCGCCCGCCCAGGATTACGAAGGCCGAACGCTCGACCTGAATGAGGGATTCGTGAAGCGCCCCTCGGCCACGTTCTTCCTGGCGGTAACGGGCGACAGTATGGAGCGCCTGAGCATTCAGGAAGGCGACACTCTCGTGGTCGATCGCTCCATCGAGCCCCGCCCAGGCCACATCATCGTCGACATGGTCGATGGTGAGATCACCGTCAAGCGCTATGAGCTGCGCGGCGATGTGGCCTGCCTCTGTTCCGGCAACTCTCGCTACGCTCCGATCCCGCTCGTCGACATGGAGTGCCAGGTTGTCGGCGTCGGAGCTATAAGTCCGTAGATCATCAAAACAGATTGTCCCCCCGACCCGCATGGCCTTCCCTTGTTGGTGACGAAGCCTACAAGAGATCGAGCCATGCTGAGCCGAGAGGACTTTCTCATGATAAAGCAACTCCACCAGCGAGGCGCTCACCTCGTGGACATTGCCCATCAGATCGGCTGTTGCGAGCGCACCGTGCGGCGCCACCTGATCCGCGAGTCAGCGCCAACGGGACGACCGGCCATGCGGCGAGCGAGCAAGCTGGATGCTTACAAGCCGATCATCGATCAGCTGCTGGCCGATAACGTCTGGAACGCCGAGGTGATCTTCCAGTTGATCCGCGAGCAGGGCTACACCGGTGGTAGCACCATGGTGCGAACGTATATCCAGCCCAAACGAGCCTTGCGGCCGAGCAAGCAGACCGTGCGCTTCGAGACTCAGCCTGGTTTCCAGCTCCAACATGACTGGGGCGAGATCGAGACCGTTGTGGCCGGCCAGTGCGGCAAGGTGAATTTCGCCGTCAACACCCTGGGCTATTCGCGGCGCTTCCATGCCTGGGCAGCGTTCAGCCAGGATGCCGAGCACACCTACGAGTCGCTGGTGCAGGCCTTCCGGCACTTCGGCGGCGTGCCACGCACGGTGCTGGTCGATAATCAAAAAGCGGCGGTGATCAAGCACGATCGCGACCGACGGGTGGTCTTCAACGCCGGCTTCCTGCAACTGGCCAATCACTATGCTTCACGCCCAAGGCGTGCCGCCCGCAACGCCCGCGTACCAAGGGCAAGACCGAACGTATGGTCGGCTACGTGAAGCAGCACTTCTTCCAGCGCTACCGGCAGTTCGAGAGCTATGCCCACCTCAACCAACTGCTCCTGCTATGGCTTGAACGGGTGGCTGATCAGCGCCTGCTACGGCAGTTTCGTCAGACCCCGGCCGAACGCTATATCGCTGAAGCGGAGGCCCTTCTGCCGCTGCCGGGAACAGACTTCGATACCCGTTACCACGACCTGCGCCAGGTCGGCTGGGACGGCTACATCGAAGTGCGCGGCAACCGTTACAGCGTGCCCGACGGCTATTGCGGCCAGGCGGTGGTGATCCGCCTCAGCCTGGATGACGAGCTGACGGTGTACACCGCCGCCGGTGACGCCATCGCCTATCACCGCCTACAGGCCCCACAAGCAGGCTGGAACACCGTGCCGGAGCATCATGCTGCTCTTTGGCAGCAGACCCTAGCGGTGCAGCAGCGCGACCTGAGCGCCTACGAGGAGGTGCTGTGATGGCCCTGGAACAGCTACTTGATCGCCTGAAGATGGAGCATCTCCAGGCGTCGCTCGACAGCCTCTGCGAGCACGCCAGCAAGCAAGATCTGAACTACCGGGAGTTCCTCGAACAGGCCTTGTTACAGGAATGGGGCGGGCGTCATCAGAAGGGCCTGGAGTCACGCCTGAAGCAGGCCCGGCTACCGTGGATCAAGACCCTAGAGCAGTTCGACTTCAGCTTCCAGCCCAGTATCGATCACAAGATCGTGCGGGAGCTGGCCGGCCTTGGCTTTGTCGAGCGGGGTGAAAACGTCGTGCTGCTCGGGCCACCCGGCGTCGGGAAAACACATCTGGCCGTCGCCTTTGCAGTGAAAGCCGCCGAAGCCGGTCACCGCGTCCTGTTTATGACCCTGGATCGACTCGTTAGCACCCTGATGCGTTCACGGCAGGAGAATCGCCTGGATCGGCAGCTCCAGCAGCTGACCTACCCCAAGGTGCTGGTGTTGGACGAGATGGGCTACCTGCCGATGACCCGCGAGGAAGCCAGCCTGTTCTTCCGCTTGATCAACCGGCGCTATGAGCGAGCCAGCACCATCCTCACCTCGAACAAGTCGTTCATGGACTGGGGCGAGATCTTTGGCGACCAGGTCATCGCCACGGCGATCCTTGATCGGCTGCTGCATCACTCGACCACGCTGAACATCAAAGGCGAGAGCTACCGACTGAAGGACAAGCGACGAGCTGGCCTGGTGACCACACCGACGACGAAGGAGGACGAAACCTCACACGAGCCTGAATCTGTTCCGATGAAAGAGCACTGACAGAAACCGGACAATCTGGATTGATGAAAAGCGGACAACCTTCACTGGCGTTGACAGCAGAGCGAGGTAGGCCATCCACGTAACATGCGCCTCATTGATCTCATGGACGAACTGAACCATAGGATGGGACGTGGTACGGTATGTAAGTGCACGCTTGGACATGCCGACGGGCGGCCCTGGATCTGCATGGCGTCAACCGTACGCATCGCTGGACGACACACTGGGATGAGTTCCCTACAGCTAGGTTTTGCTAGCAAGTCCCAGGTGGGGGCAGGCTGATGACATATTAGTACCCTTTTGCCGATAGAAAAATTAGGGTATCCTTGCTGGGCTAGCTATATAGAGAGTATAGCAGGATAAACTAGGGCTACGAAGATCGAAATGCACCAGACGAGTGAGACGCTAAATGCAGTAGACCTTTTTTTCCGGCTGTGGAGGGTTGACAGAAGGTCTCAAACAAGCAGGAGTTAAGGTAATCGGCGCTTTGGAATTCGATGCCAAGGCTTGCCAGACCTACAAACTCAACCATCCAGAAGTTGAACTAATTGAAGACGACATTAGAAGAATAAGCCCCGAATGTTTTTCAAACAAACTAAAAATAGAAAAAGGGAAACTTGACCTATTAGCCGGCTGTCCTCCATGCCAAGGATTCTCGACTCTCCGAACGCGCAATAAGCGAGCCAGCAGAGATGAAAGAAACGCTTTAATCGATAACTTTCTTAGCTATGTAATACACTTATCTCCAAAATCAGTAATGCTAGAGAATGTCCCGGGACTAGAAAAGCACTATAGATTCAAACAATTCGTATCCTCTCTACGCAGAGAAGGGTATAAAGTTAGTTATAAGATATTAGATGTTTCAGATTATGGAGTAGCTCAGCGTAGAAACAGGCTGATACTACTAGCAAACAAGCTTCAAGATCCAGTCTTTGCCGACAAAATAAAGATGAAGGAAACTGTTGCCAGCATCATTGGCGGATTAGAATCACCAAGCGAAAGCAAGGATGATATACATACAATCCCCGAAAAAAGAACGAACCAAGTTAAAGAAATAATAAAAAATATTCCTAAAGACGGGGGAAGTAGAAAAGACCTCCCTGAGCACTTGGTACTTAAGTGCCACATTTCCTTTTCTGGGTTTAGTGATGTCTATGGAAGAATGAAATGGGATTCTCAATCCCCAACAATTACCAGTGGTTGCCACAACCCTTCAAAGGGAAGGTTCTTACACCCTGATGAAGATAGAACCGTAACTCTTAGGGAAGCCTCTCTATTACAAGGGTTCCCTAAAGATTACAAATTTATAAGAAAGCATGGGAAAGAGTCCTTAGGATTGATGATAGGTAACGCCTTGCCGCCACCTTTCATTAAGGCCCACGCAGCGGAAATAGTAAAGGTCATCAGGAATGCCAGCTAGAAAAGAGCCAACAGCACAGAGCCTTAATCGCTATATTGAAATAGCAACTAGATTATGCAAAAATAACAAGCTTGATAAGTATATAAAATATGCCGTATTTCCCAATTTTAAAAACCTTGAAAATGGGGCAAGGATAGACTTTAATTTCCCTGTAACAGCTATAATAGGGCCTAATGGGTCTGGTAAATCTTCAATACTACATGCTTTATATGGAATGCCATACAACTTCAGCACTAGCCGTTTTTGGTTTTCTACTACTCTGGATCCGATTGAAGAAGGGAAAAATAAAGGAGCAAATAGATACTTCTATGCTCATCTCATAAGAGATATATCAAAACACGTCGAGACCAAAAAAATAAGGCGCAAGAGAAATGAATCTTACTGGGAGCCTGCTAGGGTATCAAGACCAGATGGAATGCAAGCCATCCCTAAAGAATATACTGAAAAAGAAAAGAGAATTTCGGGTAGCGGACCGGTGGTATCCTACCTTTAGAGCCCCCATTTACATTAGCTTTAAGTACCAGTTTAGTGCTTTTGATAGAGCATTCCATGTAAACAACACTGGCCTAACAATACAAGAGCGGATAGAAAAAATAAAAAAAAGTGCAACAAAAATAAGCAAAGTAATTTCTAAAGGAAAGCAATCTTATAAACCAGGCGGGGTAGAGTCCGTTTTTACCAACAGACCATTAACCGAAAGCGAGCTTATATGGATAAACCACATATTGGGAAAAAAATATGTCGGCGCAACATATTTGAAGCATCGACTTTACGAAAAAGAGAGTGGCCTAAGCATCATATTCCAGACAGAAAATGGGCAATATTCAGAAGCTTTCGCTGGTAGCGGAGAGCTAGCTGTCGTAAACTTAGTAATAAAATTACTGAATGGTGAACAAAATAGCCTAGTCCTATTGGATGAACCTGAAACATCATTACACCCTGGAGCACAAGAGAATCTTATACGTTTTCTTTTGTGGACAGTAATAGAAAAGCATTACCAAATAGTTATTTCAACGCATTCACCTACAATAACTCAGTCGCTTCCAAAGGAAGCCCTTTATGCACTCCTAGAAACGGATGAAGGGAGCACAGCTATATCTCAGGTTGCACATCCCCACATGGCCTTTCACAGAATAGGCCATATCCCCGATAATAAAAAACTTGTCATCGTCGAGGATCAATTACTTTTGAAGCTAGTTGAGGTGGCTCTCGATGAGCTATCAGACTGGCAGAAAGAAAGTATAAGCCTGGACTTACCTTCAAGCGGTGGAGATGAAATTTTTAAATATCTCTTACCCATACATGGGAAAGAAAAAAGAGAGGTTTACTATATATTAGATGGGGACAAAAAACCAAAAGTTAGCCTCGACCTTGAAAAGCTTGAAACCATGGAATCGGAAGAAATTTTCGATAAAATAAAAGAAGCATTTTGCTGCGAGCCATTACATCTCAAGTCAAATGATAAGGAAGGCTGTATGAATTACATAAGAAGAGCAAAGGAAAATGTCTTTAACATTCACATGGAATGTCCCGAAGCAATTTTTTTAGAAGCCCTAGGATATAGTGATGCCCATTCACTATCAAACCAAGAAGCCAAAGAGTTGCTTGTTGAACACCTGGATAAAGAAAAGCTTGGTTCCAGTGCCGAAATTCAACACACACTATTTAATTACCACTTAAGGAAAAATGGAGAAACCCCCCACATAAGCGATGTTGCCCAGTTCCTAGACGAAATAAGCAGGATCTAAGAATTTCTTATCCATACTCGATATAGAGTTTCGTGAAACTATCTGAGCATAATACGCTATTTTTCTAAGGCTACATATCGGGTATCATGTAATTGACTACTCGCTTGGCAATATCCCAGACCACTTGCCCCGCCATTCATAAGTCGTTGCAATCAGCAATTGAGGGTGCGGCGCCTTCTTCGGGATGTTGTGATTGAGTAACCAGCTGTAGCATTTCAGCATCCGCTTTAAATCTTCGCCTGAGGCATAACACCGAGTCGCCATATCGCTGTGACGGCCATTAAAGCTCTCCACCATGCTGTTAGCGCCGGAGCTATAAGTCCGTAAATCGCCAGAACAGATTATTGAATCGCCCCGGATATTCTAGACACCCGTCAGGCTCTGGAAATGGCGCCGCTCGTACTCGACGGATGACAGGTCATCACTCGTACTGTGGCGGCGCCTTGGGTTGTAGAACATCTCAATATAATCGAACACATCGCTCTTAGCGGCTTCCCTTCAGCGTCACCCGCTGCGCCTCATCGATGAAGAAATCGAGAAGCGTGACGCGGCCATCACCTCCTTGATCTGACTTTCCCCCAGGTTCTGATACATACCGGACTTTTCGTTCAGACGGTGCGCCTCGTCTACGATCAGGGCATGGAAGGTGTCTGGCACGGCGTTGACGTAGCTACCCGAGCCCTTGAACAGGTTATCGATGTGGGTCTTCTTGCGCGTTCCGGTCAGCTTCTTCTTGAATACCTCCCGAGGGGCCGAGTTGCGCGACACGTACTGCGTCATCATCTCGCGCCCTGTCAGCTCCACCAGCAGGTTGATGGCCACCACCGACTTGCCGGTGCCCGGTCCGCCCTTG
>NZ_AZQX01000192.1:0-11638 GCF_000568385.1 Halomonas sp. BC04 | reverse complement strand
GGGCAGGCCTGTCATCGGGTCGACATGGACCCAGTGTCTGTCGCCGAGCTGTATGCCAGTGGGTGCGGCGAGGCTGACAAAGGTACGCAGGTAGTGGTGTGGGCGCTGGCGCTCATCGCGCAGGCCATCCACGGTCATCAGGACGGGCATCGACTCACCGTCGGCACGGCGGCACAGCACTTCCTGTTGCCAGGAAGTGGGTTCCTCGGCGTTCGTGTCCGGGTCGGACCCCAGCATCGAGGGCGTCCGCAAGGAGAGGAAGAAGTGCTCGACTGGCCAGCCTGCGACCTCGCTGCGCTCGCAGCCGGCAATTCGGCAGAAGGCGTCATTGGCCAGCACGATGAGTCCGGCGGCATCGGTCAGGACCATGCCGGTCTGCCCCTGCTCGAACGCGCTCTGTATGAGCCGTGCAGGGTGTTGGGCCAGGGGGCTGACCCTGTCGCCTGGTGGGCGTTTACCGTGTGGACTCATCGATTCGCTTTCTCAGCCCCTGCTGCATTGGTTTTAACGTCGAGGTGGGTTTCGACGTTGATACTAGAGAATATCGTCATAAGACGCCCAGACTTTAGCGCTGAGCAAGGTTAAATTCGGGGCTGCCCTGAAAAAACCAATAATCATTCAGTGTTGACGCCTGAGCGGGTCTCAAGTTCGGAAATGGGGTGCCGATACAAGAGGAAAGAATTCGTTCCCTGAGGCAGGGTCGCCAAGGGTGTGGTTGCAGGCTCGGCGTCGTTAACGGTGGATGGATCGCTCGACTCCCGATTATATCGCCAAAGGGGAACGCGTTGCGCATATCGGTTCGGATGGAAGCATTGACTCGATTTCTCTGCTCCCTGCAGGGACGACTGCTTGCCGGTCTTGCCGCGACGTGGTTGGTCATCGTGGGCATCCTGTTGATGCTGGCCTGGCAGTATGGCAAGGCGCTGGTGGATGAGGTCAACCTTGATCACCTGCGTGATGAGTCGCGCTTGATAGCCGATGGCCTGACCGAGAAGGTGAATCGTCGTCTGAATGCCCTGACGCGTCTGGCGCCGGGCCTGCAGGGTATGAGCCCGGAGCAGCTGGGCGATTTCCTCGAGCATAACCAGGCCCTGATGGAATGGTTCGAGGGCATCATGGTGACCGGGCCCGATGGCATTGTGCTTGCCGACTGGCCGGTGGTTGAGGGGCGTGCCGGCCTTGATACGTCGGACACCGAATACTTTCGCATGTTGAGCGGCACTCCGGAGCCCTACGTCAGTGAGCCCTTCATGGGTAGAGCCAGCGGCGACAACCTGGTACTGATGCTGGTACCGCGGATCGACGAGCAGGGGGGATTCGGCGGTGTCGTCGGCGGAATGGTCAACCTGGCGGGGGGCGGCCTGTTCCAATGGCTGGAGCGAAGCTGGCTGGGCGAGGAGGGGCGTATCTCCGTGTTCTCTGCGTCGGGCCAGGCGTTGTTTCATCCCCGGCGGACGAGCAGCCAGGCGTTCAACGGATTACCGGCACTCGACCTGGCTCTGGAGGGCTGGGAGGGAGAAACCGTTGCCCGTGGAGTCAATGGCGAGTCGACGCTGATGTCTTATCGCCAGATCAGGCCGGCGAACTGGATCGTCAAGGTATCGCTGCCCCGGTCACAGGTTCGTGCCCCGCTGGGTGACTATCTCGTTACGCTTTGGTGGGCCTGGTTGGGGTTGGCGGTGCTGTTGATGTTCAGCATGCGCTGGCTGGTCAGGCGCATGCTCGAACCGCTGCACCGGCTGGAGCGTCAGATCGCCCAGGTGGGGGCAGGGGAGCGTCGCTACCTGGCGCTGTCCACCAGCATGGAAGAGTTGAGGCAGGTGGCCAGCAGCTTCAATCGCCTGGAGCATGAGCGGCTTTCGGCCCTGGAGCACCTGAAAGATCGCCAGGCCTTTCTCGATGCGGTGCTGGGGTCCACGCCAATAGGCATGTTCGTCGCCGATCTCAAGGGGCACCTGAACTACATGAACCCGGCGCTACTGGAGCTGCTGGGGCTCGATGCGTCCTGTAGCGCCAGCGAGTGGTGGGAGCGTATTCATCCGGACGATCGCCAGGGCACCCTGGATATGTGGCGTCACTCCCTTTCGACCGGCAGCGACTTCATGCGTCAGCTGCGCTTTCACCATCAGGATGGGGTCACTCTGTGGGTGGAAGTGCATGCAAGCCAGGTGAGGGGTAGCGACCAGCCCCTGGGTTTCGTGGGTATGGTGAAGGACATCACCGAACGTCGTCAGCAGGAAGCCTTGCAGCGCTGGGAGGCGGAGCACGACCCGCTGACCGGGCTGCTCAACCGCCGGGGTTTCGAGCGTCGCCTGGAGGAGGCGCTGGCGGAATATGCCAAGACCGGTACTCCATCGGTGTTGATCCTGTTCGACCTCGATCACTTCAAGCCCATCAACGATGAGGGCGGGCATGCGCTAGGCGACGAGATGCTTCGTCGCATTGCCCAGGTGGTGGCCTGGGAAGTCCGTCGTAGCGACCATGTGGCCCGCCAGGGCGGAGATGAGTTTGCCGTGCTGCTGCCCAGCTGCACCCTCAAGCAGGCCGGGGAGATTGCGGAATCCCTGCGGCGAGTGGTTTCCGAGGTCACCGTGGTCAATGAGAGCAAGGTCTATAACATCACCCTGAGCATGGGGGTGACGGCTTTCCAGGAGGGTGATGATGCGGTCGAGACCGTGCTGGCCCGCGCCGATGCCGCCAGCTACAAGGCCAAGGCCAGGGGGCGCAACACCGTGGTCATGGCAGATCCGGACGACGAGAGCCTGGTCGACTCACTGTGGTAGCTGGGCGAGCCAACGCCGCAAGCCTTATGGCCTGGCTGGGATTGGAGATAGTGACAAGGGATCGTCAGGAAGCGCTCGGCAGGAAAAGGCTGGCAGTATGAGCGAACTGACAAAGGCTATACAGAGGTATTGAAGCGTCCCGGCTGCGCCCTCACTCGACCGCTGGCGCCATAGGTCGTCTTCTCGGCAGCCTCGTGGATGAATTCGAGCAGGCGCTTGTTCTGGCCCATGCGCAGGCCGACAAGTTGACCGTTCATCGTATTGAGCCGATGGGCCTTTCGCGTCCGCTCCAGGGTGCTTTCCCACTCGTCCAGGCAGCCGGCTTCCTCGGCGGCCTGGCGGGCGCCGGTGGCACCCTCTGCATAGCCCAGGCGCTGCTGGACATTGC
Organism: Halomonas sp. BC04; assembly: GCF_000568385.1. NCBI lineage: Bacteria > Pseudomonadati > Pseudomonadota > Gammaproteobacteria > Oceanospirillales > Halomonadaceae > Halomonas > Halomonas sp. BC04. The sequence goes on along the minus strand of NZ_AZQX01000192.1, from coordinate 8,467 downwards.
GACGCAGGGTCTCGGTGGCTTCCAGCTGCTGCAGTCGCCGTTGCTTGTGCTCGGCAATCGCGGCCAGCTGTCGCCCGTCGATATCGGCGGCGGCAAGCAGTTCGCGCTCCTGCTCAAGCAGCTGGATCACGCCGTCAAGGCGCTGCTGCTGCTCGCGGAGAAGCTTGATCAGGCTCATTCGTCACCCTTGCCTGCCGTCGATTGCAGCGATTCGATCAGCCCGTCGGCGATGCGGTCGGCACGAATTTCCAGGCGTCCTTCCCGAATGGCTTCGCGAATCTCATCGACCTGGCGGTGTCGATGTCGCGGGAGCTGTCAGTGGCATTCTGGCGCAGGTGAGTCGTGGCCGCGGGGCCCGCATCCTGCTGGTTGGGCTGACTTGGGGCCTTGACTGGCTGCGCCTCTTCGCGTGGCGGTGTCGGGCGCGTCAGGGGGTTCTGGCTGTTGATCTTCACTATATTGGCCTCGTGACCGGTGCTTTTACACGCTATCGGCTGCGCCAGGAAAAACTTTAGGCATGATATAGCGTATGCACGTGAGGTGCATCCGTTAGCATCAGTGTAGGTGAGTGTCGGCAGGGCATGTCGAACCACCACTCAGAAGTCGACGATCACCAACCCCTCTCCCGCCACCTGTCCGGTGACCACCTCGCGGGAGTCGAAGCGGATCCGGACGCGATCGCCCAGGCCGCCGGGCTCCAGTGCCTGTCCTTCGCGGGAGACCCGAAACCCTGCGCCTCGAGCCTCGACCGCGACACGCTGGTTGCGCTCCACCAGCGGCAGCGAGCGGAACTGGTGGGCCTGTAGCGGCTGGCCGGCGCGCAGCGTGCGAGTCGCGACCTGGCCGATGATCTGTTCCGAATCGAGTAGGGCATTGTTGGGGAGTTCTGCCAGGTTGCCCTGCCGTTGTTCCAGGTGCTCCGGGCGTACCGTGTCGCCGGCGTTGAGCTTGGTCGCCAGCACCGGGAACTCGCCGAGAACGCCGATTTCAGCCTGCATATAGCGCACCTGGCGCCCATCGCTTCCGCAGCGTACCCCCACCGACACCCGGCCGATCGGCAGCTCCCCTTCTCGGGTCAGGAAGGGCTGGGGCGATACACACTCCGGCAGCCGGGCCGAGGGTGGGCGCAATTCGATGATGATTTCCTCTCCCAGGGACTGCGCCTCGCTGTACAGAAAGCCATGCACGGCCTGGAGCAAGGCATCGTCGTCGGCCTTGGCGGTGCCGGAAAGCAGAGCGAGGCCGGCGAGGATCGTCCACAGAGTGAGCAGGAGCTTGAAGGGGTGACGCAGCATGGCATTTGGCCGAGGTTGGTGATGGTGCCAGTGAATTCTAGCGTCCGGTGAACTCATGAAACAGCGGAAATGAATGCGGAAAACCGGTCTGTTCTTGCCATTGATGTGACACCACTCTGGCTATTCTTCACTCTCAACAAGTTCCGCACACAGTTCATATTGGGTTTCGACCACGGAGAGCGCCGGCATGATCGATAAGCTCGAGGCCGCCTTTAACTACCACCAGCAAGCGCTGGGCTTGCGCCAGGAGCGGCACAAGGTGCTGGCCAGCAATATCGCCAACGCCGATACGCCGAATTACAAGGCGCGGGACATGGACTTTGCCGGCGAGCTCAAGAAGGCGGTCGAGCATGGTCGCTCATCCGGTGGCGGTTTGTCACTGGCCAGGACATCCGCGGGGCATCTGGGCGGACAGGGCTTCGCGCCGCCGAGCCAGGACTTGCTGTATCGGGTGCCGGACCAGCCGAGCCTGGACGGGAACACGGTGGACATGGATCGCGAGCGCACCCAGTTCGCCGACAATTCCGTACGCTACCAGGCGGCACTGACCATCCTCAACAGCCGGATCCAGGGGCTGAAGAGCGCCATGCAGCCCGAATAACCCGGGCTAGAGTAACCCGGGCCAGAGTCATCCGAGCCGGAAAATCCAGAGCCGGAAGAACCAGAGAGAGATCGCACCATGTCGATGTTTTCCGTTTTCGATATCGCCGGCTCGGCCATGAGCGCCCAGTCTCAACGCATGAACGTCACGGCCAGCAACCTGGCCAATGCTGACAGCGTGGCGGGGCCGGATGGCGAGGCCTATCGCGCCAAGCAGGTGTTGTTTGAGGCCCGCCACCAGGGTGCCCATGGCATCGGTGGCGTAGGCGTGCGCAGTGTGGTGGAGGACAACTCCCCCATGCGCATGGAATACCGCCCTGAGCACCCGCTGGCCAATGAAGAGGGCTACGTGACCATGCCCAACGTCGAGCCGGTACACGAGATGGTCAACATGATCTCGGCCTCTCGTTCCTACCAGGCCAACGTCGAAATCATGAACACGAGCAAACAGATGATGCTCAAGACACTCACCCTGGGTGAGGGATAATCGCCATGTCCACGACCATTGATTCCAGTGTCGTCACGCGCATGAACCAGGGTGGTTCTTCAGCCCGGGATGCCAGTCAGGCCGCCGACCTGCGCAACAACTTCATGACCCTGCTGATCGCCCAGATGCAGCACCAGGATCCGCTCGATCCCATGGACAACCATGAGATGACATCCCAGCTGGCCCAGATCAACACCGTCAGCGGCATCGAGGATCTCAACAAGACCCTGAAGGGCATCACCAGCCAGATGGATGCCGGGCAGACGCTGCAGGCGGCCGGGCTGATTGGTCAAGGCGTGCTGGTGCCGGGCAACCGTGTGTTGATGGAAACCGATGAAGAGGGCAATGCCCACACCACGCCCTTCGGTATCGAGCTTGGCCAGTCGGCCGAGAACGTCCGCGTGACGATCACCAATGCCAGTGGCCAGGTGGTCAACCGCTATGACATCGGCTCGGTCAAGGCGGGGGTCGAGTCCTTTACCTGGGACGGCAGGACCACCGAGGGTGAAACGGCGGCTCCAGGCGCCTATCGGGTGCGTGTTGAAGCTACCAGCGGCGAAAAGACACTCGATGCCTCCACGCTCAACTACGCCGTGGTCGGTGGGGTGACACCGCCCGACGGCAATGGTGGTGTGAAGCTCGATCTCGGTGCCATCTACGGCCAGGTCGGCCTGGGTGACGTCAAGCAGATTCTTTGATTTGCAACAATGGTTTCCTAATCAGAACCGCGAAAGCGGCACAAAATTCGGTAGGCAGAGGAACGAAACATGAGCTTTTCCCAAGCATTGAGCGGCCTGAACTCCCAAGCGTCCAAGCTGGCACTATCGGCAACAACATCGCCAACTCCCAGACGGTGGGCTTCAAGAGTTCCAACGTGCAGTTCTCGGATGTCTTCGCCGGCTCGAAGGTCGGCCTGGGTACCCGGGTGTCCACGGTGATGCAGAACTTCAACGAGGGCAACGTCGAGTCCACCAACCGCAACCTAGACCTGGCCATCGCCGGGGATGGCTTCTTCCGCTTCCAGGACCCCAGCGGCGAAGTGGTCTACTCCCGCAACGGCCAGCTCTCCATGACCTCCGAAGGCGACCTGATCAACGCCCAGGGCGCGCAGATCATGGGCTTCGGTCTCAATGCCGCCGGCCAGGTCCAGGCGGGCGGTCAGCCGGTGCCCCTGAATGTCTCCGCGGAAGAGCTGGATGCGAGCATGACAACCAACGTGGCTACCACGCTCAACTTGGATGCCCGTAAGGTGTTTGAAGAGGAATTGAGTACAGTCGAAGTTCGTGATCAGAACGACAATATGGTGCCAATCAATTACCATTACTCGAATAATTTTACTGTCTACGACTCCTTGGGCAATCCACGGAATATTACCGTTTATTATGAGAAGACGGACAACGCCAATGAGTGGACAGCCAAGATGAGCATGGATGGCCAAGCTTTAGGCGGTAATGTTCCAACTGAATTCTCTTTACAGTTCGATTCGAATGGCAAGTTGGAGACTGGTGCAGGGAACGTTGACGCCAATGGAGCCATTCCCGGCATCGGGTTTCTCTCCGCTGAGTTCTTCAATGGCGAGCCGGAAGACTTGGAATTCACCCTCAACCTGGCCGGTACCACCCAATTCGGCAATACCTCCACGGTCAGCAGCCTGAACCAGAACGGCTACACCTCCGGCACCCTGGTGGGCATCACCATCAACGACGATGGCACCATCATGCGCAACTACTCCAACGAGCAGTCGCGCCCGGCCGGCCAGGTTTCCCTGGTGAGCTTCCGCAACCCCGAAGGGCTTACCCCCGCCGGTGACAACGTCTGGACGGCCAGTGCCGCCTCCGGCCAGGAGCTGGTCGGCGCGCCGGGTACCGGCCTGCTGGGCAGCGTGGTTTCCGGCGCCGTCGAGACCTCCAACGTCGACATGGCCCGCGAGCTGGTGGACATGATCGTGGCGCAGCGGGCCTACCAGGCCAACTCCCAGACGATCAAGACCCAGGACGAGCTGCTGCAGACCGCTATCAACCTGCGCTAAGCGCTAATTCCAATACCTAGCGCCAAGGGAGCCGAGCCATGGATCGCATCCTCTATACCGCCATGAGCGGTGCCAAGCAGAGCATGGACCAGCAGGCGGTGGTCAGCCACAACCTGTCGAACGTGTCGACTGCCGGGTTTCGCACCCAGTTGCATGCCATGCGCGCCGTGCCGGTAGAGGGCGAAGCCGCGCTGCCGACCCGGGTGTCGGTCGCGGCATCCACGCCGGGCAGCGACTTTTCACCGGGTCCCATCAACCACACCGGGCGGTCCATGGACGTGGCGCTGGAAGGTGACGCCTGGATTGCCGTGCAGAGTGACGACGGCACCGAGGCCTACACCCGGCGGGGCGACATGGAGGTCGATGGCGACGGCCTGGTCACCCTGGTGGGGCGGCCGGTCATCGGCGACGGCGGACCCATCATCGTGCCGCTGGGCTCCAGCCTGTCGGTGGGTGCCGACGGCACCCTCAGCGGCTATGGCGAAGGGGAGACCCCCGAAGCGCTGGTGGACATGGGGCGGATCAAGCTGGTCACGCCGGAACAGGCGCTGCTGCGTGGCGATGATGGCCTCTTCCGTCCGGCGCCCAACGCCGATGGCGAAGTGGCCGCGCTCCCTGCCGATGAGAATGCCAGGGTCGCCAGCGGTGCCCTGGAAGGCAGCAATGTCAGCGCCATCGAGGCGATGGTCTCGATGATTGACGTGGCGCGGCGCTATGAAATGCAGATGAAAGTGATCAGCACTGCCGATGAAAACGCCCAGCGGGCCAATAACCTGCTCTCTATTCAGGCTGATGGCCTGACAGCTAGGCACTTATCGAGCGGTGCCCGAGGAAACGAATATGATCAAGTCACTATGGACGGCCAAGACCGGCCTGGAATCCCAGCAGGTCAAGCTGGACGTCATCTCCAACAACCTGGCCAACGTCAGCACCAACGGCTTCAAGCGTTCGCGTGCGGTGTTCGAGGATCTGCTCTATCAGAACCTCCGCCAGCCCGGTGCCCAGAACGATGTGCAGAACCGACTGCCCTCCGGCATGCAGGTGGGCTCGGGCGTGCGTCCCGTTGCCACCGAGCGACTGCACACCCAGGGCGGGCTGGAGCATACCGAGAACTCCCGCGACCTGGCGATCAACGGCAATGGTTTCTTCCAGGTGCTGATGCCGGATGGCACCACGGCATACACCCGTGACGGCAGTTTCCAGCTCGACGAGAACGGTCAGATGGTGAACGCCAACGGCTATCCGCTGGAGCCGGCCATTATCCTGCCGCCGACCACCCTGTCGATGACCATAGGCGAAGACGGTATCGTCTCGGTCACCCAACCCGGTGACAACCAGTCGATGGAAGTGGGGCAGATCACGATCTCCACCTTCGTCAATCCGACCGGGCTCGAGAGCATCGGCGGCAACCTCTACCGCGAGACCACCTCGTCGGGTCCGCGTAACGAGGCCATGCCGGGCATGAACGGTGCCGGCCGCCTGTTTCACGGCTACGTGGAAACCTCCAACGTCAACGTGGTGGAGGAGATGGTCAACATGATCCAGACCCAGCGCGCCTACGAGATCAATAGCCGCGCCGTCCAGACCAGCGATGAGATGCTGGCCCGGTTGAGCCAGCTCTGATAGACGACGGCATGACGATTTCCACTCCCTGCCATGGGAAGCGAGCAAGCATGAAAGGCGCGGGTTATTCCATAACGAGGTTGGCCATGGTCCTCCTCGCCCTGGCGGCGCTGATCCTGGGCGGGTGCGCCCAGGTTCCCCGCGCCTCCGTAGTCGGGGAGCAGGAACAGATCGCCATTAACGAGCCGCCGCCTCGCATGGCCAATGGCTCGATCTACCAGGCGCATCGCGGCTCCCAGCCGCTGTTCGAGGATCGGCGGCCGCGCATGATCGGCGATATCCTCACCATTGTGCTGGATGAGCAGGTCAGTGCCAGCAAGAACGCCCAGTCCAACATGGACCGCAGCGGCTCGGCAGGGCTCGATCTTTCGGCCCTCCCCGATGTGCTGGAGCGCCTGGCCGAGCAAGGCATCGACCTATCCGGCGACCTTTCCGGAAACAGCAGCTTCAACGGCGGTGGCGGCTCCCAGGCCAGCAACAGCATGACCGGTACCATCACGGTTTCGGTGCTCGAGGTGATGCATAACGGCAACCTGAGGGTGCGCGGCGAGAAGCAGATCGCCATCAACCAGGGCGTGGAGTTCATCCGCTTCTCCGGCGTGGTCAATCCCAGGACGATCACCGGGCAGAACACGGTGCCGTCCACGGCGGTGGCCGATGCCCGTATCGAATACGTGGGTAGTGGCTATATCCATGAGGCGCAGCACATGGGTTGGCTGCAGCGGTTCTTCCTCAATATTTCGCCCTTCTAACGATGACCGAATACCGAGGCGTACCCATGATGTTGTTCAAGACGCTCACCCTGTCGCTCCCGCGGCGCCATGCCCACCGCCTGTCGGCGAAACTGGTGGTGCTGCTGTTGGCAAGTTTGTTGGCATTGCCGGTCCAGGCGGAGCGGATTCGAGAGCTTGCCAATTTTTCCGGGGTGCGTGACAACGTGCTGGTGGGCTATGGCCTGGTGGTGGGACTGGACGGCACCGGCGATCAGACCATGCAGGCGCCATTCACCGGGCAGAGCCTCTCCAACATGCTGTCCCAGCTCGGCATCACCGTTCCCCCGGGCACCAACATGCAGCTGCGCAATGTGGCAGCGGTCATGGTCACCGCCGATCTGCCGCCGTTCTCGCGACCCGGTCAGCGCCTCGATATCAACGTCTCATCCATCGGCAACGCCCGCAGCCTGCGCGGCGGAACCCTGCTGATGACACCCCTCAAGGGTGCCGATGGCGATACCTACGCCATCGCCCAGGGCAACCTGCTGGTGGGCGGCATGGGTGCCGCTGCCGGCGGTGCCGCTGTGCAGGTCAACCAGTTGGCCGGCGGGCGCATCGCCGGTGGCGCCATGGTGGAGCGGGAAGTGCCGCTCAACCTGGGCGGCGAAGCCGGTCTGCTGGAACTCGAGCTCAAGGATGCCGACTTCGGTACCGCCCAGCGCGTGGTCAACGCCATCAACAGTGAGTTCGGCCGGCCGGTGGCCGCGGCTCGCAATTCGCGTGTCATCGCTCTGGACGGACCCATGAACGAGAACTCGCGGGTCAACTTCATGGCCCAGGTGGAGAATATCCGCGTCACGCCGATGGAGGCACCGGCCAAGGTGGTCTTCAATGCCCGTACCGGATCGGTGGTGATGAATAGCGCGGTCACCCTGCGCCGTGCCGCCGTGGCCCATGGCAATCTTTCCATCGTGATCGATACCCGCTTCCTGGTCAGCCAGCCGCCCCCGTTCGGCGACGGCGAGACCGTGGTGGTGCCCGATACCGAGATCGAGATCCAGGAGCAGGACGCCTACCTGCGTGTCGTCGAGGGAGCCGACCTGGTGGACGTCGTCAACGCGCTCAATGCCCTGGGTGCCACGCCAAGCGACCTGATGTCGATCCTCGAGGCGCTCAAGGCGTCCGGCTCGCTGCGTGCGGATCTGGAGATCATCTGATGAGCATCCAGGACTTCAGCAGCCAGTTCGCCCTCGACGTACAGGGCCTGGAACGCCTCAAGCACACGGCGCGCAACGATGAGGAAGCCGGCCTGAAGGGCGCCGCCCAGCAGTTCGAGGCGCTGTTCCTGCAGATGATGCTCAAGAGCATGCGTGATGCCACTCCCACCACCGGGCTGCTCGATAGCGAGCAGACCGAGTTCTACCAGTCGATGCTCGATCAGCAGTGGGCACAGACCATGGCCGGCCGCGGCATTGGCCTGGCCGATCATCTGGTTGCCCAGCTGCAGAGCCAGGGAGTCGGGGCGGGTCGGCAGGCGCAGGAAGTCGATCGTGAGCTCAACGAGCTGATTGCCGGCATTCCTCGCGGTACGCCACGTGTCCTCAAGGATGCACTGCAGCCTGCCGAGGAGGATGGGGTCGAGGATGAGAAAGACGGCGAGAGCCGTGTCGACAGCATGACCGAAGCGCCGCCCGCCAGTTTCCTCGACGAGCTGGAGACT
>NZ_AZQX01000191.1:0-16071 GCF_000568385.1 Halomonas sp. BC04 | reverse complement strand
CGCCGATACGCCTTCGCCTTCGTGCAGGTCTGTGGGCACGCCACGGCCATTATCGCTGACAGTGATCGACTCATCAGGATGGATGACCACGCGTATTTCGCTACAGTGCCCGGCCAGAGCTTCATCGATGGAGTTGTCCACCAGCTCGAACACCATGTGGTGAAGGCCTGTCCCATCATCGGTATCCCCGATATACATGCCGGGACGCTTGCGAACGGCATCCAGGCCCTTGAGTACCTTGATGCTCGTTGAGTCGTAAGCCTGCTCGCTCATTGACTACTCCGTCATGAAGTCTATCTGTGCCTGTGGCACCAGCTTTCCCGACCCGTCACTGCCTTGTTTCACGTGAAACATCGTCAGCGGGGTTTGAGACTGCCAGGGCCCCACCAGGGCATCGTGTTCGACACTTGTAATAAAGGCTTGGCAACGCATCGATTCCAGCAAGCGACAGAATACCCGCCGATGACTGGCATCGAGCTCCGCCGGCAGGTCATCGACCAGGTAGAGGCACGACCGACCGGTCGTTTGCTCCAGCAACCTGCCCTGCGCCAGCTTCAGCGCAGTGACGACCAATTTTTGCTGGCCACGAGACAGCACCTCGACGGCCGGGTGTCGCCCAAGGCGAATACGCAGATCTGCCCGCTGTGGCCCTTGCTGGGTGAAGCCCATCTGTTGATCCGTCGCCCGCCCCTGCTCGAGGATTTCAAGCAGATTGCGTTTCTTGTCCCATCCGCGGGAGTAGCCCAGTGTCAGCTCGGGCAACGCCAGTAGCTGCGACAGCGTATCCTCGAAGACAGGCAGGAAATCAGCCATCCAGTCGCTTCTCAGGCTATCGACACGGTCGCCCCAGTGGGCCAACTCATGCTCCCAGGCTGACAGCGATTTGGCTTCCATTCTATCACGCCTGAGCAATGCATTCCGATGTTTGAGGGCGCGGCGCGCGCGTCGCCATGCATCGAAAAACCCATGTTTCACGTGAAACACACCCCAGTCGAGGAACTCCCTTCGACCGGCCGGCGGCCCTTCCAGCAAACGAAATGCATCGGGGTTGACCAGCTGGAGCGGCAGCGTTTCGATCAGCTGTGACAGCCGCTCGACGCGCTCTCCCCCCATGCGAATCTCCAGCTCGGGGGCGTCGCGGGAACGGCGAATACCGATCGGCAAAGCCGGTTCACCGCCGAGGCGGGCAAAGAGTGTCATGGATTGCGCATCATGAGTGATGGCATTCCTCAGCTGCCGGGTCCTGAACGAACGCCCCATTCCAAGCACGTGGATGCCTTCGAGTAGACTGGTCTTTCCACTCCCGTTGACACCCACGATCAGGTTGATGCCCGGCCCCGGCTCGAAATCGATTGCCTGGAGATTTCTCAAACCATTGAAATTTAAGTAATTAATCAGCATCAGAAACGCCAGACCATTAACCCGACCGGCAACCTCAGCGGTGCCGTACACGCTGCCGGGTAACGGTCTCGCCCATCCATTCAGAGACGCATCGGCATGACAACGTAGAGTGCATCGCCGCCGCCCGGCTCCTCCATCAGGGCACTGCTGTTGGAATCCGCCAGCGTCATCTGCACGCGATCCTCATCCAGCACGTTGAGTACGTCGATGAGGTAACCCACATTGAAGCCGATCTCCAGCGCGTCGCCGCCGTACTCGACGGCCACATTCTCCTCGGCCTCTTCCTGTTCGGGATTGTTCGCCATGACCTGAAGGTTGCCTTCCTTGAGGTGCAGGCGCACACCGCGATACTTCTCATTGGAGAGGATGGAAGTACGCGACAAAACCTGACGCAGCTCGGTGCGATCGGCGAGGAACACCTTGTCCCCTCCCCTCGGCACCACTCGCTCGTAATCAGGAAACTTGCCGTCCACCAGCTTGGAGGTGAAGGTAAAGTCACCGGTATGGGCACGAACGTGGCTCGCGCTTACTGTCAGCGTCACCGGCTCGTCGCTGTCATCCAGCAGCCGGACCAGCTCGAGCACGCCCTTGCGCGGTACGATCAACTTGCGAGCCGGCTCGACCTCGATCTCGGCGGGGCGAGAGCAGACGGCAAGGCGGTGGCCGTCGGTGGCCACCGTGCGCACCAGGTTCGAGCGCAGTTCAAGCAGCATGCCGTTGAGGTAATAGCGGACATCCTGCTGGGCCATGGCAAACGAGGTGGCATCGATAAGGTGCTTAAGCGTCCCGCGCGGCAGACTCAGTTCCACATCGCCCTGGGTGTCCTCGATATTGGGAAACTCCGCGACCGGCAACGTCGAGAGGGTGAAACGAGAGCGACCGCTGCGCAGCACCGCCCGGCCATCTTCCAGGCTGAGCTGCAGTTCGGCCTGGTCGGGCAACGATTTGCAGATATCCATCAACTTGCGGGCCGGAACCGTGGCCGATCCGGGCACCTCTACCAGCGACGCAGCGGTACGCCCGATCAGCTCGACTTCCAGGTCGGTGCCCGTCAGCGCCACTTGCTCATGGTCGACCTGTATCAGCACGTTGGATAGTACCGGCAGGGTCTGGCGGCGCTCTACCACGCCGGCAACCAGTGCCAAGGGCCGAAGCAGCGCCTCGCGGGAAATGGAAAATCTCATGTCGGCTCCACGTCTAATCCTGAATAAAGGTGTCGGTCATCGGCAGCAACTGCCAGGGAACCTCGCGGCTCAGCTGGTCAATAGCCGTAGCAGGTTCTTGTAGTCCTCGCGGATATCCGCGTTCTCTTCCTGCAATGCCAGAACCTTGCGGCAGGCATGCAGCACCGTCGTGTGGTCACGCCCACCGAAGGCATCGCCAATCTCAGGCAGGCTGTGATTGGTCAGCTCCTTGGCCAGCGCCATGGCCACCTGGCGCGGCCGCGCAACGGACCGGGAGCGGCGCTTCGACAGCAGGTCCGACAGCTTGATCTTGTAGTATTCGGCCACGGTACGCTGGATGTTGTCGACGCCTACCTGCTTGTCCTGCAGGGCCAAGAGATCCTTGAGGGATTCGCGAATGAAATCCTGGGTGATCGGCTTGCCCATGAAATGTGAATCGGCAATGACCTTCTTCAAGGCGCCTTCCAGTTCGCGTACGTTGGAGCGAATCTTCTGGGCGATGAAAAACGCCGCATCATGGGGCAGGTCGACCTTGGCCTGGTCGGCCTTCTTCATCAGGATCGCCACCCGCGTCTCCAGCTCCGGCGGCTCGATCGCCACCGTCAGCCCCCAGCCAAAGCGCGACTTGAGTCGCTCCTCCACCCCACTGATCTCCTTGGGGTAGCGGTCGGAGGTCAAGATCATCTGCTGGCCACCCTCGAGCAGGGCATTGAAGGTGTGGAAGAACTCTTCCTGGGAGCGTTCCTTGCCGGCAAAGAACTGGATATCGTCGATCAGCAGCGCATCGACACTACGATAGAAACGCTTGAAATCATTGATCGCGTTCAACTGAAGTGCCTTGACCATATCGGCGACGAAACGCTCCGAATGGAGGTAGACAACCGTGGCATTCTCCCGCCGGGTGGCCAAGGCATTGCCCACGGCGTGCATCAAGTGTGTCTTGCCCAGGCCGACACCACCGTAGAGAAACAGCGGGTTATAGCGCCGCCGGGGTTTTCCGAGACCTGGCGGGAGGCCGCCCTGGCCAACTGGTTCGACTTGCCCTCGACGAATGTCTCGAAGGTGAAGTTGGGGTTGAGGCCACTGTTGTGCTTGAGGCTCCCCTCGACCTGAACTTCCCGCTCACCGGCGGCTCGTCGTGCCGAACGCCCCTCCTCTCGCTGGCGATCGATCTCACGCTCGTCGCCGATGTCCCCTCGCGGAGGTGTATGCACGGCAGGCCCCAGGGGCGATCGCGGGCTGGCCGAAACCGGCGCCCCCAGCTCCCGCGGCCTGGGAGCAGCCGCCGATTGACGGCTGCCGACGGTCAATATCACCCTGGGAGGCTTGGCCGGGGCCAGGTCGCGCAGCAGCTCATTGATCCGCTTGGCATACTTATCCCCCACCCAGTCGCGAACGAAGCGATTGGGCGCCAGAAGACGCAGCTCGTTGGACTCCCCCTCTTCCGCCTGAAGCGGGCGAATCCAGGTGTTGAACTGCTGGGCGTTCAGCTCATCCTGCAGGGAATCCAAACACTGTTGCCAAAGAGCAAGCGACACTCGACCTCACCATCCGGTTGATGCATGACCGGCCATTGTATCCTTCACCCGCCGGGTTATCCACATGCCGCGACCGACGCCAGGCCCTGTGGAAAATTATACCGGGATCAATAGGATAACCCCGGAAGGATGGGGGCGAAGGCGAGCCCTGTGGGTAAAGGAGACAATTGCACACAAGGAGACAACAAGAACCTCACCGGCCAGGCAGAGCTTTTCCACAGGACATGCTGCGCTGCACACATCTGTTTATAAAGGTTTTTTACATGTTATCAACAGAAAGCATCCCCAGTATTAGTAACAGCATCAGTAAAATACCATTTAGTAATTGTTGGGCTGTCGCCGGAACGCCGATTGAAAATTGGGTGTCCTGGGCAATTGCGTCGGAGGCCCGAAGTCACTACAATTTCCGGTCTTGAACCGAATCTCCCCAGGTTCCCGCAAGGAGCCTGGGCATTTCCTGTAAGACGTTCCGTCCAAACACACCACGTGGGAATCAAGAGTTATGAAACGCACCTTTCAACCCAGCGTTCTCAAGCGCAAGCGTGTGCACGGCTTTCGTGCTCGCATGGCCACCAAGAACGGTCGTGCCGTACTGTCGCGCCGACGCGCCAAGGGCCGCAAGCGCCTGAGCGCCTGATTGCGGATTGCGCGTGTCCGGTCATGACTTTCCCCCGCAGCTGCGTCTACTGACTGCCGGGGATTATCGATTTGTCTTCGATCACGCTGCATTCAAGGTACATGGCAATGGGCTAATGGCCCTGGCGTGTCCCAATGGACTGGGCCACCCCCGTCTCGGCCTGGTCTTCAGCAAGAAGAACGTCCGCAGAGCCGTGGATCGCAATCGCCTGAAGCGGCTGACTCGCGAATCCATCCGTCTCCAGCAGCATCAGCTTCCCGCCGTCGATATCGTGGTACTGGCTCGACGGGGCGCCAATGAGCTGGACAACGCGACACTGCATCGCCAGCTCTCCGGCATGTGGCGTCGGCTGGCGCGAGACGTTCGCAAGTCGATGGTATCCTGACCGGACGCGGTGCCTGTCGCCGCCACGATAGCCTGCCTTGGGCAGGCTTTCGCATATCAACGTGGCAGCGCATACCGTTCCAGCGGCATGTTCACTACCCATCGGGCAGAACTCTCAATGGACGTAAAACGACTCCTTTTATTGATTCCACTGGCCGTGCTTGCCTACTTGCTCGTCATTCAGTGGAACCAGGACTACGGCCAGGTTGCTCCTGAGCCTGAAGCACCTACCTTCACCGCGCCTGCGCCCGGCGAAGAGAGGGTGGACCCGGACGATGACCTGGCTGTCCCTGCCGCCCCCCGCGCTGAAGGGGAGGTGCCGGGAGACATGCCTGGCGAGCCCGCTCGCGCCACCGGCACCCGCGACCTGATTGCCGTGGCCACCGATGTCCTCGACCTGCGAATCGATCCACAGGGCGGCGATATCGTCTATGCCGCACTGCCCCAGCACCGAATGACCCTGGATTCCGATCGTCCCTACGTGCTGCTATCCGATAGCGAGACCCGCAGCTATGTGGCCCGTTCGGGCCTTCAGCTGGACGGCCATTCCGGCCGCATTGGCTTTACGCCGGAAAGAACCAGCTACCGCATGAGCGACGACGAGAATCGCCTGGAAGTCGACCTGACGGCCGAGGTCAATGGTGTCGATGTCATCAAGCGCTTCTCCTTCGAGCGCGGCAGCTACGCGGTAGACGTCCATTACTATCTGGCCAACAACACGGAAGAGCCGGTTACCGCGCGCTTCATCGGCCAGCTTGCCCGCGACAACAGCTCTGATCCGTCCGCTGGCGTGGCCTTGGGCATGAGCTCCTATCTGGGCGCCGCCTACTCATCACCGGAAGACCGCTACGAGAAGGTCGACTTCGACGATATCCAGCGTGGTCGCTTCAATAACCGGGACGTCCAGGGCGGCTGGGTAGCCATCCTGCAGCACTACTTCGTCACTGCCTGGGTACCGCCGCAGAACCAGCAGAACCTGCAGTACGCCACCACCGACTCGCGCGACCGCAATGTCGCCGCCTTTGCCGGCTCCATGAGTACGGTGGCACCGGATGGTGAAGCCCGCCTGGGAGCGACCCTCTACATGGGGCCGAAGGTACAGAGCTACCTTGAGCAGGTGGCCCCCAACCTGCGCCTGACCGTCGACTTCGGCTGGCTCTGGTTCATCGCCAACCCGCTGTTCTGGCTGCTGGACCAGATTCATAGTCTGATCGGGAACTGGGGCTGGTCGATCGTCTTCCTGACCATCGTGGTCAAGCTGGTCATGTGGCCGCTCTCAGCCAAGGCTTACAAGTCCATGGCCCGCATGCGCAAGCTGGGCCCGGAGATGCAGCGCCTCAAGGAGCAGTACGGCGACGACCGCCAGAAGATGTCCCAGGAGATGATGAAGTTCTACCAGAAGGAGAAGATCAATCCTCTGGGTGGCTGCCTGCCCATCCTGGTGCAGATGCCGGTCTTCATTGCGCTCTACTGGATGCTGCTGGAATCCGTGGAGTTGCGCCATGCGCCCTTCATGTTCTGGATCCAGGACCTGTCGATGAGGGACCCGTTCTTCATCCTGCCGATCCTGATGGGCGCCTCGATGTTCGTTCAGCAGATGCTCAACCCCACGCCTCCGGACCCGATGCAGGCGAAGATCATGAAGATGCTGCCGATCGTCTTCACCTTCTTCTTCCTCTGGTTCCCGGCAGGCCTGGTCATATACTGGGTGGTCAACAACCTGATCTCGATCGCGCAGCAGTACGTGATCACGCGCAAGATCGAGAACGACCCCACCGTCGGCAAGGGAATGAAGACCAAGTAGGCTGTCTTCTCTCTCGAAACACCAGACCCCTGCCACGGCAGGGGTCTGGTGTTTCTGCCTTGCGAAAAGGACACTAGCCTTCCACCCGAGCCAGCCCAGGCTGTAAGGAACCCACCCAATGGCAGATAGCCTCTATATTCCGGATACCATTGCCGCATTGGCCACCCCACCGGGGCGAGGCGGCGTGGGCATCATTCGTGTATCTGGCCCCGGCTGTCGCACCATCGCCGAGGGGGTGCTGGGCCGCTGCCCCCCGCCCCGTCATGCCCAGTACACAGCTTTCCAGGGCGACGTGCGGGTGATCGACGAGGGCATCGGGCTCTACTTCCAGGCACCCTACTCCTTCACCGGCGAGGACGTGCTGGAGCTGCAGGGACACGGCGGTCCGGTGATCATGGATCTCCTGCTGGAACGCTGCGTGCAGCTGGGGGCACGCCTGGCGCGGCCGGGGGAGTTCTCCGAACGCGCCTTTCTCAACGACAAGCTCGACCTGGCACAGGCCGAGGCCATCGCCGACCTGATCGAGGCAAGCTCCCGGTCCGCCGCCGAGAATGCCCTGCGCTCGCTCCAGGGCGAATTCTCGCGCCGGGTCTCGACGCTGGTCGAGCAATTGATCGAGCTGCGCATCTACGTGGAAGCGGCGATCGACTTCCCCGAAGAGGAGATCGACTTCCTAGCCGACGGCAGAGTGGCCGACATGCTCGCGGCGGTCAAAGCGGAATTGGACGAGGTACGCACAGCGGCTGCCCAGGGCGCCCTCATGCGCGAAGGCATGAACGTGGTGATAGCCGGGCGGCCCAATGCCGGGAAGTCGAGCCTGCTCAATGCCCTGACCGAGCAGGAAACCGCCATCGTCACCGAAATCGAGGGCACCACCCGGGACGTGCTGCGCGAACACATCCACATCGATGGCATGCCCCTGCATGTGATCGATACGGCCGGGCTGCGCGATACCCCGGACGCCGTGGAGCGCATCGGCGTGGCGCGTGCCTGGAGCGAGATCGAGAAGGCCGACCGGGTGCTGCTGCTAGTGGATGCCACCACCACCAACGCCACCGACCCATGGCGATCTGGCCCGAGTTCGTCGCGCGTCTCACCGATCCCACCCGGCTGACCCTGGTCCGCAACAAGATCGATACCAGTCACGAGTCAGCTGGAATCGAGTTATCCACAACCACGCCGGTCATCCGGCTCTCGGCCAGGACCGGACAGGGTGTGGATAACCTGAAGGCCCACCTGAAGGAAGTGATGGGGTATGCAAGCACCACGGAAGGGCGCTTCTCCGCTCGTCGTCGTCACCTCGATGCGCTCGACAGGGCGAAGCGAGCCCTCGACAGCGGCGAGGAACAGTTAAGCGGCTACGGCGCCGGGGAACTGCTCGCCGAGGACCTGCGGGATGCCCAGCAGGCATTGGGGGAGATCACGGGAGAATTCAGCGCCGACGATCTGCTGGGGGAGATCTTCGGCAGCTTCTGTATCGGCAAGTAAGGTCTCGCCGCACTACTCTTCCACCCACCACTCGCCACGATGTCGGGCTTCAGGACCGAGCAGCGGCTCGATCCGTGTCATGGCAGCGACCAGCTGCTCCTCGAGCCCCCAGGGCGGATTGACCACCAGCATGCCGCTTCCATACATGCCCTGCTCCCCGCTGCTTGCCTTACGCAGGGTCAGTTCGCTGCGCCAGATCTTGCGCAGACCCCCGCTGCTCAGCCCTTCCAGCAACTCGCTGTGGCGGCCGGCGGGCAAAAGCGGGTACCACACCAGCATCACGCCATGCCGTGCCTTGCGCATGGCCGACAGCACGGTCTCGGCAACCTCTGCATACTCGCTCTTGCGCTCATAGCTGGGATCGATCAATACGCACAGCCGTGGGGTGGCCACCGGCAATCGCTGCAGCAGGCCTTTCAGGCCATCGCCATGGATGCGCTGCACGTTCTTCGGCAGGCGCTGCCCCACCAGGTGTTCATGCTCGCCGGGATGCAGCTCGAACAGCATCAAGCGATCCGCGGCACCCAGTTGGCGAGTCAGCCACCAGGGTGAGCCCGGGTAGCAGTCCAGCGTTGGCGACGTCCCCTCGCTCGCCGTCAGCTGAGCCTCGGCCAGCAGCGACAGCCAGTCGCCGATCAGTGGTTCCGCCGCCAGTGCCGTTCTCGCCTGCCAGAGCCGCTCCGCCCCCTGGCGATGCTCCTGCAACTTCTGGCTCTCCTGCGCCGATAGCGGATAGAGCCCGCGCCCGGCATGGGTATCGAGATACATGATCGGTGATGGCTTGCGCCGCAGGTAGCGGGTAACGGCAAACAGGGTCAGGTGCTTGTGGACATCGGCGAAGTTACCGGCATGGTAGGCGTGCTGATAGGAAAGCATGGCCACGGGTCCTTGGACGGCGGATCGGCAGTATGAGGCTGAAGCAGATCGAGCTTAGCGAAAAGGCCCGCCACTGTGACAGTGACGGGCCCCATTCAAGCCACCGGCATGCCGGTCTATTGCTGGAATTGGCTCTCGATGGGCGTGAGCGTGATCTCGACACGGCGATTCCGGGCGCGGCCCTCCTCGGTCGCGTTACTCGCCACCGGCTGACTTTCGCCATAGCCGGTCATGTTGAGACGGTTGCGGGTTACCCCGTTCTGAGCCAGGTAGTTGCCGACAGATTCCGCTCTGCGCTCGGACAGTCGCTGGTTGTAGCCGGCGTCACCGGTACTGTCGGTATGACCGGCAATGTTGACCCGCGTATCGGTGTATTGCGTCAGTATCGACGAGACATCATTGAGGGCGTTGCGGGCACTCGGGGTCAGTTCACTGGAATCGAAGCCGAAGGTCACACTGCTTGGCATGTTGAGCACGATATCATCGCCGCGACGCTCAACATCCACGCCAGTCCCCCTCATGCTCTCGCGCAGCTGCTGCTCCTGACGATCCATGTAGGCACCGACGCCGGCACCGGCAGCCGCACCCACGGCGGCACCGATCAAGGCGCGGTCGCGCCGGCTAGTGCTGCCGCTGCCCGACAGCGCGCCGGCCGCGGCTCCAACGGCGGCACCCACCCCGGCACCCGTCATGGTGCTGGAGCGCTGGGTCTGGCCGGAGTAGGGATCCGTCGTGGCGCAGCCTACCAGCAGGACAGCGGTGGCAAGCGGCACAACGAGTCGAAGTGGTTTGAACATGTAGATCTCCGGATTTCAGGGGAAGAAGCTCATTCAGTGCCGGCATCGGCTTCGCCAATCAAGACCAGCAACTCATTCAAGAATAATAGACCTTGGGGCGATGCCTGCACTCGCTGGCCATCTTCCACAAGAAGTCCTTTTTTTCGCGCCGACTGGAGGCGGGCCTCCAGGGCGCCGGCCGGGCGTCCAGTATGCGCCTCCCAGTCCCTCATCGACACACCTTCCACCAGACGTAACGCATTCATGGCGAACTCCAGCGGTAGTTCATCCTCTTCCACTCCGGCACGGCCAGCGACGAAGCCACGAGGATCCTGGCATCGTCGCAGGTAGGCCTCCGGCTGCCGCGCTTTCCAGCGCCGTTCGATATGTAGCCTGCCCTGTGCATCGGCAACGCTCAGCTTGCCGTGAGCGCCGGCACCGATCCCCAGATAGTCGCCAAAGCGCCAATAGTTGAGATTGTGGCGCGACCGCAGGCCCGGCCGGGCATAGGCCGAAATCTCATAACGCACCAATCCGGCGGCCTCGAGCCGTTCATGCCCCCGGTCCTGGATATCCCACAGAACCTCCTCCTCGGGCAGCACCGGAGGCCGAGAATGAAACTCGGTATTGGGTTCCAGCGTGAGCTGATACCAGGAGAGGTGCTCCGGAGAGAGGGAGAGCGCATGGTCGAGATCGGCAAGCGCCAGCGCCGGGGTCTGTCCCGGCAAGCCATGCATCAGGTCCAGGTTGACGTTGTCGAACCCGGCATGGCGCGCCTCGTCCATTGCCGAGATGGCATCGCCACCACTATGGATACGTCCCAGGGCCCGCAGCTGGGCATCCTGGAAGCTCTGCACCCCCAGGGAGAGCCGATTGATGCCCGCAGACCGATAGCCCTGGAACCGACCTTGCTCCAGGGTGCCCGGGTTCGCTTCCAGTGTTATTTCGATATCGGAGGCCAGTGACAGCCGCGTGGCCATCACATCGAACAACCGTTCATAGAAGCCGGCCGACATCAGGCTCGGCGTTCCTCCTCCGATGAAGATACTGGTCAGCTCACGGCCACCGACGAGGGGCAGATCATCCTCCAGGTCCTGGAGCAGCGCTGCGAGGTAACGGGTCTCGGGCAAGTCGGCCCCGTGACCCACACCATGCGAGTTGAAATCGCAGTAGGGGCATTTCCGCACGCACCAAGGCACATGCACGTAGAGCGCCAGTGGCGGCAGGCCGTCGAGTTGCCGGGGATGGGTGTCCATCACTTGATCGTCGTCTCGCCCAGGGCGGTCGCCAGCGACTGCAGCGCCCTTCCCCGGTGACTGAACCTGTTTTTCTCTTCAGCGCTGAGTTCGGCGACGCTTTTACCCAGCGAGGGCAACCAGAACAACGGATCGTAGCCGAAGCCGCCTTCGCCGCGTGGCGCCGTCAGAATCTCGCCTTCCCAACTGCGCTGGACGATCAAGGGCACCGGGTCTTCGGCATGGCGTAGAAAGACCAGTACGCACCAGTAGCGGGCCGACCGACGAGGGGCCGGTATCCCGGCCAGGGCCGCAAGCAGCTTGTCATTGTTGCGCGCATCGCTCTTCGGCTCGCCGGCGTAACGGGCGGAGTAGATACCCGGTTGGCCGTGCAGGTGATCCACCTCCAGGCCGGAATCATCCGCCAGGGCGGGCAACCCGCTGACACGGCTCGCTTCGCGTGCTTGATCAGGGCATTCTCGACGAATGTCAGCCCCGTCTCTTCGACATCGCTCACGCCCAAATCCGCCTGGGGTCGAACATGGATTCCCAGCTCGCCCAATAACTGATTGAACTCCTTGATTTTTCCAGCATTCCCGCTGGCTAGAACCAGCGAACGCATCGCGGACATCGACAGCTCTCCACAGGATGAAAGGCCACATTCTAAGGGCAGGCTACAAAGGAAGAAATTCCTGAACAGCTGATTAGGATAACCGCTCGGAAAGGCGCTTCACACTTTTACATGAATAAAAGTCATTGTACTAAAACAGAAGTAGCAAAAACATCATACAAGCTTAACTCAATAAAGGATAAGGCATTGTTTTTAATGGGGAAAATACAAAACATTAGAAAACTCATACCGAGATATACTACAAATACATTAGGTAACATAACTTTACTGAATAGCCTGCCTGGGCCATGATGAAGCGCAGGTGAGGGAAATCACGCGCCATGCGCAAACCCCGGCAACATCAGCATGACCGGAGATGAATAACGATGAACCAAGGCAAAGGATTGATCCTGCTTGTTACAGAACACAACCCTCAATCAAAGCTATTCGTTGACTATATCCAGCGTCAACTTGAGTGCCCCGTGTCGATCGTCTCCCCCAGCGATCATACGGCGGAGGGTGACGGAATCCGTACCGTAGTGCTGATGGATAGCGATCATGTGGAAGAGGGCGTCATGCAGGCGTGGCAGACATACTACTATGATCAGCCCCAGTGGATACTGACGGCCTTCAATCTCAAGGATGAAAACCATGCCGCAGAACTCTCCACCTTCATGCATCTCCATGGCGTGTTCTACCGCAACGATTCGCTGGAGCTGATCTGCAAGGGAATCGAGACGCTGCTGGCAGGCGATCTGTGGATGTCACGCACATTGATGGCACGGCTGATCGAATACTTTCGCCGCCAACAGCTCAACTCTTACCGGCGCCCAGCCTGCGGCCTGACGCAACGCGAACTGGAAATCATCGGCCTACTCGGCTCCGGAGCTTCCAACACGGAAATCGCCAATCAACTGTTCGTCAGTGAGCATACGGTCAAGTCGCACCTTTATAACATCTTTCGCAAGATCAACGTTCACAACCGTCTTCAGGCAGTCAACTGGGCTCGGCAGCACCTCGGGGCGCCCCCCCCCATGCAGCTTCACAGCGGAAAACCGACAACCGTCAACCACTGATTCGAGCTCCCCATGAACAAGGTCTTTTCCTATCTGCTAATACTGCTGCTTCTGCCCGGTTATACCGCGCTGGGCCAGGCTTTGCCCCCCGCAGCCGAACCTTCTCCTGCCCCCGGCGAAGAGGACCGTCAAGCCATCATCGATGATGAAGAGATCATGGAAGAGGGTGAGGCCGAGGAAGAGCTGGAACAACAGTTCAGTCTAGCTGAACCGGGCATGTCGGGAGTCTTGATCGATCGTACCATCACGATGATCGGCAAGACCTTCTATCGCCAGTTCAGCCAACTAAGCCTGGAACGTCCCGTCCTCAGCAACACTACGCTTTCCATTCATGAGCGCCCTGATGCGCGGTGGGGCAGCCAGGTCTGGATAGCCGAAAACAATCGAATCCTGTTCCAGGCAACCCTGCCTCCGCGGCTGAGCGAGATCGACCAGTATGTCCAGGCTGCCGCCGATCAGGTAGAGGAAATGATCATACAACGCACCATCATGCAAGCACTCGATAGCGACCCGGATCTCGCAGACGAAGAGATCTAGGCCAGTAACCAAGAAATGCAACACTGACAAGAGCACAAAGGGGGTTTCCCATGAAATGCCGTACTCATCTCGCTCCCATCCTGTTGGGCAGCGCCATTCTCCTGTCCAGCGCGGTTACCCAGGCAGGGCAGCTCATCTACCAGCCGATCAACCCATCGTTTGGCGGTGACCCGTTGCTGGGCAATCACCTGTTGAACAAGGCGCAGGCTCAGGACACCAAACGGGACCCCAATGCCCCTGATTTTGGCCGTTTTTCGGAGACGGAGTTCTTCATACAGGACCTGCGCGCCAAGCTAATCAACGACGCAATCCAAGATGCTGTAGATGGTGGCGATGGAGAAAGCATCATCGACAGCTCCACCCTGCGGGTCGAATTGAGAAGCTCAGGGGGGGGGAGCTTTTCCATGACGATCCTCGACAAGACGACGGGCGAAACCACCACGGTCAATTTTGGCCAGCCATTCTAATTGCGTTTCAGAATCAAGGAGTTGAAGATGAAGCCGCTGAGAGTATGTCTAGCGATCGGAATGCTGACCCTGGGTGGGTGCGTCGGCATGGTGACCTCGCCCGAAGGACTGGAAGGGGCGCCGGCAACCCTGACCCCGAGATCCGGTACCTATAATGATCTGGTCAGCCTGCCACGCCCTAGCGCACCCATCTATACGGCCGTGTACGACTTCAGGGATCAGACCGGGCAGTATCGACCCCAGCCAGCCAGCACGTTCTCCACTGCGGTAACCCAGGGCGGTGCCGCAATGCTGAGTTCGGCATTGGCCGAATCCGGCTGGTTTGTTCCGATGGAACGCGTCGGGCTGCAGAACCTGCTGACGGAGCGTCGAATCATACGCGCCAACCTCGAACGCACCGGCCGCGGGGATGAGCTCGGGTCGTTGAGCCCCGCTCGTGTACTGATGGAAGGTGGCATCATCGCCTACGACTCCAACATGAAGACCGGTGGTGCCGGCGCCGAGTATTTCGGTATCGGGGCGTCAGGTCAATATCAGGTCGACCAGATCACGGTCAACCTGCGAGCCGTGGACATAGCTACCGGTGAGATACTGGGCAACGTGACGACGAGCAAGACCGTCTACTCCTATGAAGTCCGTGCGGGTGTCTATCGTTTCGTCAGCTTCCGGCGTTTGCTGGAAGCGGAAGCAGGCTTCACGCATAACGAACCGGTACAGATGGCGGTGATGTCCTCCATCGAGGCGGCCGTTATACATCTCATCGCCCAGGGTGTGGAACGCGGCCTATGGAACCTGGCCGACCCAGCCGATAGAGACAATGAGATTCTGGCAGCTTACCGTAACGCATCCATTCCCATGCTGTAATAACCGCGACCTTCCTTGCTTGCGATTGGCGCCAACACGGCGCCTTTCTTGCGTTACGCCTGTGTATCCTGGTTCTGAGTCGCTGCCCGGGAAGTCCATGCTGTGTTTTGTCCACAAGAACTGGCCGAGCATGAGAAAAATCATTCCTATCATGGCATGTCGTAACGTCATGAAAGACTGATCACTATCAGAAAAGTCACACTTCAAAATAGCGCTTTATTACGATGGATGTAAGCTCAATTTGTGTCGAGACTGTAACTGCCAGTAAACGGAACTCAAGAGTGTCTTGTCATGAAAACACGGAAAATAACTGCTTTGATTGCTGGCGCGCTTTTCGCCCAGACAATATCAGCGGCAGATGACATGCAAGGCTTCAAATACGATGCTGCCCCCTATCAACAAGCTGCCACTATCCTGCAGTCCGGATATGGCAACGATGCTGGAATTATCCAGCAAGGTAGTTTCAATGATGCTGGCATCCTTCAGCAAGGCGTAGGTAATCTTGCCTCCGCCATGCAATCCGGTAACGCCCATGATGCACGCATTCTGCAAGGTGGCGGTTACCTGGAGGCATCCATCATCCAGAAAGGATATGGTCACCAGGCCAATATCGTTCAATCAGGCTACGGCAAGGAGGCTGCAATACAACAACATGGAGTCTTTGGAAATGCAGAAATTCAACAGCACGGTACTTCTCACGCGACGCCGGTAAGCATCACCCAATTTTCGCGTGGCCGGGCGACAATCCAGGTATTACAGCACTGACAAGCAATCGACAGAAACGGATCTTTCGCAACGTGGAAATCACTGGTCGATGATCATTGATTTCCAAACAACCACCTGGCAGCGCTATTCATAGCCGCTTACCCAGGGGACTTATTAAAGGGGAATACCATGAAATTCAAGATGACTGTACTTGCCGCCGCAATCGCCTTCTCTGGCTCCGCCATGGCAGCCAACAACGATTCCGACGTCAACCAGACCGGCTATTACAACAACGCCGACGTCTTCCAGACCGGCAACAATCACGAGTCCAACATTACCCAGGACGGTATCGGTAATGACAGCGATGTCGCCCAGTACGGTTACTCCCAGTCCTCCGATATCGACCAGGACGGCTGGGGCAATGAGGGGGTTGTCGTCCAGCATGGCTGGGGCAACGATTCCTCCATCGACCAGACCGGTTATTTCAAC